>CAMKAE010000197.1 GCA_946410395.1 uncultured Clostridia bacterium | reverse complement strand
TTGTGGGAGCCGCTGGTGTTGTTGCCCTCAAACTTGTAGTAGATCTTCGCGGGGGTCTGCAGCTTCTGCTCCAGGCAGTAAGCCCGCACCAGGGGAGAGGGGCGGTACATGCGGTAGAAATCCCGGATCTCCTGCGGGATCGGGACGAAGGCGGTGTCGTTGTCCAGCTCCTGGGCCACCAGGTCGGCGCAGAACACGCCGCCCAGCTCCTCGGCGGTCATGGGCTTGCCGGTGCCGGGGTTCAGCAGCGGCGCGGGCTTGTTCTTCATGTCCGCCCGGACGTTGTACCACGCGGTGGGCATCTCGCTCTCTTCCAGATAAATCTTGTAGGGGATCTTCTGCTCTGCCATGGTGTCGTCTCCTTTCATCTTTCAGGGACAGAAAACGATCCTGTCCCAGTTGCTTTTTCGCTGGGACAGGATCGAGATATGCTCATCCTGCGGTGCCACCCGGCTTGGCGCGGCGTGCGCGCCCTCTCGGCCCGTACTTTCATACGGCGGCGTTTGGTCACGGAGCGCCATCCTCCGTCTCATCTACTCGGATCCACCGCGTCCGTCCGCCTCGCGGCGGCCCGCACGCCCGCATGCCTTTCGGTTCGCCCTCGGGAGTCCATTCGTCCGCTCTGCCGGCACCGCGCTCTCACCCTCCGCGGCTCGCTTTGACCATGGGATGCGGCTTACTCGTCTCCTTCATCGGTTTAAAGCAATGATATACGATAGACCGCCGCCTGTCAAGACCCTTTTTTCGTTTGTGAAAAAACAGACTTTTCACAGAAGTGACCCTGCGCAATCTTTGCCGAGCAAAATTGACAAGCGGCTATTTTCCGGTATAATGGAAGAAAAGGAGGGAGGTGACGGCATGCGCAGGGTTCTGACGGCGGCGGTTCTGCTGCTTTTGGCGCTGCTGCTGACGGCCGCCGCCCTCGCGGAGGGGCCGGAGGGGCCCATGGATCCTTACATGGGCGAGATGCTGGTCAACGCAGGCGTCCCGACGAAGGTGCTGTTCAGATCATTGGCCGCTTCATCCGGATACTCGATCCAGCTGATGCGGCAGCAGGCGCCCAGCTACACGCAGACCGGCAAGTGGTACGTGAGCAAAGTCTATGATCCGGATGGCGCGGAATGCGATCTCGGCGATTTCCTGTTTGAATTCTATTTCGGTGAGAACGGAAGCACGTACTTTGGCGACGCCTGGCCGGTTTACTGGCAGAAAAAGAGCGCGTCGGCCAGCTTCGAGTCTTGCCCCATCGTGGCGCCGGATGACTACAGGATGGTGGTAAACGTCTATCACAAGGACGCCCCGACACAGAGAATCTGTCAGCGAAGCGTGACGTTTTCAATGGCTGAGGACGAGGACCACCCGTCCCTGGAGACCATTGCGGCGCGGATCGTGGCGGAGAATCGGGGCGCTACGGATTTTGATACAGCCCTGAATCTGTACGACTGGATCATGGCCAACACCGAATATGACAAGACCTATCAATACTACGGCGCGGACGGTGCGCTTCTGCGCGGGACCGGAGTCTGCGACAGCTATTCCAAGGCCTATTATCTGCTGATGCGGGCAGCGGGGATTGACTGCTACCGCTATGTGTCCACCAACACGACCGGAGACAAACATTCCTGGAATGCCATCTGCCTCGACGGCCAGTGGTATCAGGTGGACGCCACCTGGGACGACAGCAACGGCACCCTGCATGAATATTTCTGTATAACCGACGCGCTGATGCTCTCTTCCGGCCATTCTTATACCCCCAGCACTGCGCGGGTCTGCGACTCGCTGGCCATGAACTATTACATGGTCCGGGGCGGCTGGGCGGACTGGAACATCGCCTTCGTGGACAGCCTCTATGACGCGGTGCTCGACGGGCGGGGCGGCGCCGGGGTGCGGCCCACCGGTGAGACGGCCCGGCACCTGACCATCCTGAGCTATATCCTCACCCACAGGCCGGAGGTGTATGCGGACATCACGGACAAAACCCTGGCCTTTGCCTACAACGCCAATATCTTCTCCTGCGCGGTGATGGACGGGCATGCCGTGTCCGGCGAATGGGTCTACACACCGCTGGCGGAGGACGGCGCCTCGGTGGCGGGCTATCTGGGGGTTTCCGCGGGTCCGACGATTCCTTCCACCCTGGACGGCCGCGCGGTCACCGGCATCGATGCCTGCGCCTTCCGGAACAACACCGCGCTGACGCGGCTGAACGTGCCGGACGCCCTCACGGCGGTGGGGGAGCGGGCGCTGGACGGCTGCACGAGGCTCACCGGGCTGATCCTGCCGGACGGGGTCTCGCTCATCGGCGAACAGGCGCTGCCGGCGGACACGGTGCTGAGCTGCGGGCAGGACACGGCCCTGGCCCGCGCCCTGGGGACGGCGGGCTATTCCTTCCGGGACCCCGACCTTCCCGTCTGGCTGCTGCAGTGGCAGCCCGGGGAACCCATGACCCTGGCCGCGCTGGAGGGTGAGACGAACGCGGAAACCCTGACCGTCCCGGACTGCGTGAACGCGCTGATGAGCTTGAACGCGGACAGCTTGCGGATGCTGTATGCCGGCCCGCAGCTGACGCTGATCGGGGAAGACGTGGCGGCGCCGGCAGGCCTGCTGGCGGTGGTGACCGTCAGCGGCTCCGCAGCCGCGGACTGGGGCGCCACACAGGGCGTGCGGGTCCTGTGCACCGACCGGCAGACCGTCCTGCCCGCCCTGCTGACGGAGATCGGGGACGAAGCCTACACGCAGACGGACCTGGAGTGGGTGATCATCCCG
Source organism: uncultured Clostridia bacterium (assembly GCA_946410395.1). Lineage (GTDB taxonomy): Bacteria > Bacillota > Clostridia > Christensenellales > Aristaeellaceae > RUG11272. The sequence goes on along the minus strand of CAMKAE010000197.1, from coordinate 1,445 downwards.
GAGGGCGTGACCCGCATCGGCGCCGGGGCCTTTGCCGGCTGTGACAGCCTGGCAGCCGTCACCCTGCCAGCGGGCGACGTGCAGATCGACACCTCGGCCTTCTCCGGCAGCCCGGTGCTGCTGCTGGTGCAGGCCGGCTCGCCCGCGCAGGCCTGGGCGCAGGCCAACGGCGTCCCGGCGTTCGTGGAATGAAGCACGTGAAAAGCCCTTGCGGTTGCAAGGGCTTTTCACGTGGCCGTTTTTCAGTCATAGCGCACGAAGCGCACGATGTCCAGCGGCGTGGGCTTGTTGGCGGAATTGGTGTGGATCTGCCGCTCGACGCAGGGGAGCATCACGATCATGGTGCGGCCGCGCTGAAGGCTGATCTCCTCGCCGTCGGGGCCGTAGAACACGGTGCGGCTGGTCATGCCGTCGCGCTTCCAGCAGCCGGCCACGTGGACGCCGTTCATGAAGTAGTCGGCATTGCCGTGGGCGATGAAGCTGCCGTCGCCGTAAGCGGTGAAGAAGAAGGCGTCGCCGGTGTTGCGCATCACCGGTGCGGTGTTCTGCACCCAGTCCACGTCCACCCACTGGACGATGACGTTGGCGAAGGTGATGGCGTTTTCGGTGTCGGCGTCGTGATAGACCTCGGTGCTGTTGCGGCCGCTGCGAATGATCCGTCTGTAGATGCCCTTCTCCTCGTCATAGCGGAACTCGGACAGATAGTCCGCCAGGCCCCAGTCCACCCGGACGCTGAAGGCGGGATCCCCCTGCGCGGGCGTGTCGGTGAAGAGGAAGGCGTGGTTGGGTGCGGTGAAGTCCGCCGGGATCAGGCCCTGGATCGCCGCGGCATCGCCGCCCCTGTTGTGGGGGCTCTTCAGGCCCTTGCGGGCATAGTAGTAGCGCTTCCAGGTCTTGCCGCCGCTGGTGCCGGAGAAGAGCACGCCCTTCTGGGTGGCGCCCAGGCGGGTGAACTCCTCGAGCACGTTGGTCTTGGCCAGCTCCTGCTGACCGTAGAACATGAAGCCGCAGTCCCACTCCTCGCGGAGCCACACATGGCCCAGCCGGGCAGAGCGCACTGGCCCCACGTCGTCGGGGATCAGGTCGGAGAACAGCAGGGAAATGCGGGTGTGGCCCTCCCGGCGCAGGGGCGACTCATAGACGATGTCCGCGTACTGGGCGCCCCAGGGGGCGCGCACGCCGGCGCCGTTGTCGGTGTTGTCGATCTGCACCAGCATGGGCATGTATCGCCCGTTGACGGCCAGGCCCGAGAACCCGGAGGGCGCGCTCAGGCTGCTCAGGGACCGCCCCGTGGTGGGGCTTTCGTCCTCCCCGGGCTGGTTGAGGCCGGCCTCCTGCGGCACAATGCCGCGCTCGTCCCGGCCGTCCAGCACGGTCTCGGCCAGCGAAGAGGCGCATGAGAGCGCGAACACGGCGATCAGCAGCCACAGCAGCAGTCTTTTCAT
>CAMKAE010000196.1 GCA_946410395.1 uncultured Clostridia bacterium | reverse complement strand
GCGGTCCACAGACCGCGAAACCCTCTTTCCTGCCGATGAACAAAGGGAGCTGAGATAGGGATCAGTCGCCGTCCAGGCCAAAGTCGATCAGCGTGGCGAAGTAGATGATGTCGGACACCGAGCGCTCGGCGCTGACGGACTTGTCGGAGTAGTTCGCGCCGTGGAAGTACATCAGGGCGCTGTTGCCGCCGTCGAGGTTGTAGGCCTGGACGCAGCCCTGCTCGAGCATGAAGGCCGCCAGCGCTTCGGCGGTCGCGCCGCTCTTGCCGTCCCGGTCGGCGTCCACCACCACCAGCACATACTCCAGCGGGCCCACCTGGCCGATGGCGCAGCGGGGCTCCTTGGCCTGCAGGTGGAAGGCGTAGTGATGCTCCTCCGGGATGGCGGCGAGCTCGCCGTCGATGACCAGCGCCGGACCGAAGTCGAAGACGTTGACGAGGGTGTGCTCCGCGGTCAGGGCCTTCAGCTGGGCGGTGAAGTCGCCGTTGATGGCCTTGGCCTTGCCGTTGACCTTCACGTCCCGCTTGCGCACGATGATGTGGAAATCGCCGTTCTCGTCGATGCACAGCAGGTCGCGGGTGTCGTAGGGGGTCTTGCGGCTCTGCTGCACCTTGCCCATGCGGACGATGAAGCCGCCCTCGTCGCTGGCGAAATACTCGCCGCCGATGGCCAGGACCGCGTTGGCTTTTTTCGCCATGGTGGAAATCTTGTTGGTCTTGCCCTTGGCCGTGACCACCGTGCGCAGCTGGCTGGGATCGGTGATCGTCACGTGCGCCACGTTCCAGGTGGTCTCGCCGTCGACGATCTTCTGCACCTTCACCGACAGGCTGGCATCCTCATAGCTGTCGGCGGTGTAGTTCTCCTCGGGTGCCACATGGCCGAAGGAGAAGTCGATGGGCAGCGGGTCCAGGGTGTAGTCGGCCGTCACGTCTTCCGCTGCGGCGAAGAGCGGCAGCATCAGCAGCGCGCACAGCAGGGCGGCCAGGCGGATCTTCTTTTCATGTCTCATGGCAAAATACTCCTTGTGATCGTTCTTATTCGTCCTCGCCGAAGTCGATACCCCAGTCTTCCTCTTCCTCGCCGAAGTCGATGCCCGTCTCCTCGTCCTCATCGGGCTCGCCCAGGCTGTTGAGGAAATTGTATTCCTCCGGCTGATACAGGTCCTTGTAACGGGCGACGGTGTCATCCTGCAGGCTGCCGTGCGGCACGGCCACCGCGGTGCCCAGCAGCATCAGGACGGCCAACGCCGTCAGCAGGATATCCTTTGCGCGCACGCTCTCCCTCCTTTACGCTTTCCCGGGCTTTGTGCGGAAGACCCACCGGTCCTGAACGCGGTAGTTGACCAGATACATGGCCACGTCGATCACGATCTTCAGCAGAATGTGCAGGATCGGCGCGCTGCCGCCCAGGTAGTGGTCCAGGAAGGCGAAGATCAGCGTGGTGATGACCAGGCTGCAGACCGCCAGGATGATATAGCGGCGCACGGAGGTGCCGCTGCCGTGCTTCTCGAACACGTATTTCATGTTCATCAGGTAGTTCACCGGCGCCGAGATCAGGCGGGCGATGGGCGTGGCCACCAAGGCGCGGAAGGCGAAGGGGATGCCCAGCAGCACCACCTGATCGGTCTCCCGCCCCTTGAACACCCAGAACATGAGCACGCTGATGATGACCAGTTCCAGCAGCCAAGACAGGATGCTTGCCACCGCGTAGCGCAGGAAGCTCCCCAGGATCACCTTGTAGATCCGCCAGGAGTCTCGGATCGGATGAAAGTGAGTGCCCTCGTTGTTGTTCTCGTAGACTGTCTCGATGGTGATGGGCACCATGGGCAGCTTGCGGTGCGCGGCGGCGATGAGCATGTTCATCTCATACTCGTAGCGGCTGCCCGCCACCTCCGCCATGAAGGACAGCTCCGAGGCCCGGAAGCAGCGCAGGCCGGTCTGGGTGTCCGGCAGCCACACGCCGTGGAGGAGCTTGAAAACAGTGGAAGTGATCTTGTTGCCGCTGCGGGACTTGGGCGGGATGTCGGGCAGGTTGAAATCCCGGCTCCCCAGATACAGGGCATCCTCGCCCGCGAGCATGGCCCGGGCGACCTTGATGCAGTCCGGGATGGTGTGCTGGCCGTCGGCGTCGGCGGTGAGCACGCCCGTGCAGCCGGGGTCGTTCGCCATCAGCCAGCGGAAGCCGGTCTTGAGCGCCTCGCCCTTTCCCTTGTTGACCGGATAGCGGATCACCGTGGCGCCGAGCTGCTCAATCTGGCCGAAGATGGCGTCGTAATCCGGGCCGGAACCGTCGTCCACCACCACCACCCGGGGGAAGCCGCTCTTGAGCAGCGCGTCCACATAGGGGGGCAGGCGGTCGTCCGGCTGCAGCGAGGGGATCAGCACCACCGGCATCGGTTGTTCTGCCATGCGTCAGTCTCCTTTGCAATCCGTTTGCGCCGGGCCCGGAAAGCCGGACTCAGACAAATATATGATAGCACCCCGATGGCCAAAAAGCAACCGCGGGAGGGGCCGCGGGACTGTAAAATTGTGCGCGGCGCGCCGGAATCCGTCACCGGAGGGCGGGCAGGGGCGCCGCTTCACTTTTTGCTTTCATTTCGCCCGCATTTGTGCTATGATGGAACCTGTCTGAGGAGGTGTTTTACTTGTCGAATCTGAAACGCGCTTTCGCTTTGCTCCTGCTGCTGGCCTGCTTGCCCGTGACGGGCCTGGCTGCGAAAAAGAAGACCACGCCCACGCCGGCGCCTCGGGCCATCACCGATCAGGTGGTGGAGGAGGTGCCCGAGGAGGTGCAGGCGGTGCTGGACCTGGCCTACACCGAGTGGGAGACGCTGGCCGGCAAAGCCCTCAAGCGCAGCAACAAATATACCAAGTGGCGCAACAACTATGAGTGGGGCTGGTGCGGCGGCTTTATCACCTGGTGCATGCTGCAGGAGGAGATCCCGCAAAGCGTCTGGACGGAGATCGAGGAGGCCGAGGTCGAGGGCGTCGTCCATGTCAAGGAAGCCGGCGTGGGCAAGCTCTGGACCGGCTACGCCAAGATGAACCGGCTGACCAACATCCCCCAGAAGGGCTTCATCGCCGTCTACGGCAAAAAGGGAAGCACGGGCTTTGTTCACGTCGGCCTGGTGTACGACGTGAAGGCCCTGGGCAAGGGCAAATACCGCCTGACCACCATCGAGGGCAACATGTCCAATACCGTGCGGATGTACGTCCACGACTACGATTCGCTGGCCGAGAAGAAGACCAAGAACCTGACCGCCATCCCCAAGGAGGAGCAGACCGAGGAGGAGACGAGGTCCTTCTCCTACAAGCTGCAGAGCAAGGACTGGTATATCAACTGCTTCCTGATGCCCTGGATCCCGGAAGGCATGACGGGTTCCGGCGGCGAGACGGACGAGGATTTCTCCTCGGAGGAGTCCGACACGCCCGCGCCCACGCCGAAGCCCTCAAAATAAACAAAGAAACGAGGACGGCCTTATGAACCTGATTATTCCTCCGAACTACAACCCTGTCCTGGACCTGCGGGACACGGAGATCGCCATCAAGCTGGTCAAGGACTTCTTCGAGACCGAGCTGGCCCGGGCGCTGAACCTGACCCGCGTGTCCGCGCCGATCATGGTGACGCCGGAGAGCGGCCTCAACGACAATCTGAACGGCGTGGAGCGGCCGGTCTCCTTTGACGTGCTGGAGACGGGCCGTCAGGCGGAGATCGTCCACTCCCTGGCCAAGTGGAAGCGGCAGGCGCTGAAGACCTACGGCTTTCACCCCGGCGAGGGCCTCTACACCGACATGAACGCCATCCGCCGCGACGAGGTGACCGACAACATACACTCGATCTTCGTAGACCAGTGGGACTGGGAGCGGATCATCACCCGGGAGGAGCGGAACATCGACTTCCTGAAGGATATCGTCCGCAAGATCTACCTCACCCTGCGCAAGACCGAGGGCTATGTCGCGGCCTACTATCCCTACATCAAGCCCGAGCTGCCCGACGAGATCACCTTCGTCACCTCCCAGGAGCTGGAGGACCGCTATCCGGATCTGACGAGCAAGGAGCGCGAGTACGAGGCGGCCCGGCAGTACGGCGCGGTCTTCCTGATGGGCATCGGCGGCCGGCTGAAGTCCGGGAAGATCCACGACGGCCGCGCCCCGGACTACGACGACTGGGACCTGAACGGCGACATCCTGCTCTACTCCCGGCTGCTGGACATCTCCCTGGAGAT
>CAMKAE010000195.1 GCA_946410395.1 uncultured Clostridia bacterium | reverse complement strand
GCCGGGAAAACCGAAAAGGAGATGAGGGCCGCGTTGATCCAGCCGGCCAGCACCGTCCGGAGCACCGGATCCTCCAGCCGGAAGAGCGGGGAGAGGAGCAGCGAGTACAGAAACTTGCTGAAATCCACCGGAACATGGTATACCGTCAGCGGCGCCGTGTTGAAGGTCTGCGCCATGCGCCAGTACAGCAGTTCATCATAGTAGATCGTCAGCTGATGCGGCCCGGACAGCATGAAACCGTGAAAAAGCGTTGAGGCCACGAACATCAGGGCAACAGCGCTCATCATCATCCATCCGGGCCAACGCAGGGAAAGAACGCGGTTTATCGCGTGTTCTTTTTCCGGTACAGACAGAACGACGTCCTGTTCTGTCTCCTCCAGCAGCTTATCAGAAGGCAATCAAGCCACGCTCCCGACAGGTGAGATTGCGTTTCCGCGATTTCAGATTATACATTGAAGGGGAAGGCTTGTCAAACCTTGCCGCGGATATCCCGGCATTTCTTTCCCACATTCTTGTCACGCGCGTTTTCATGATGTATAATTCTTTCGACTGGAGGCGCCGGCTATGATCAGAACCATCCTGCCGCAGGAGATGAAACAGGTTGAGCAGCGGTTTATGCGGGAGCGCGGCATTCCCGGCCTGCTGCTGATGGAGCGCGCCGCGTCGGCTGTGGCGGACGCCATCGCCCGGCACGCGGAACAGGGAGCTGCCGTGCTTTTCCTCTGCGGACCCGGCAACAACGGGGGAGACGGCTACGCAGCGGCAAGGCTCTGGCAAGCGCAGGGCGGAGTCAGCACAGTCTGGGAGCTGGCGGCCGCGACAGCAGGCGACGCCGGCATCAACCGCCGTCTGGCCGCAGAAGCGGGCGTCAGGCTTGTCACGCTGACCGAAGCACCGGACTGTCTGCCGCCGGTACAAGCCGTTGTGGACGCCCTTTTCGGCACGGGTCTGTCCCGCCCGCCGGAAGGGATCGCCGAAGCGCTCATCCGGCTGGTCAACGGGGCCCGCTGTCCCGTCATCGCGGTGGACATTCCCTCCGGCCTGAACGGCGCCACCGGCGAGATCATGGGCTGTGCGGTCCGTGCCGCGGAAACGGTCACTTTTCACCGCCCCAAACCCGGCCTGTATCTGCGGCAAGGCTGTCTGTGCGCCGGAAAGATCACCTGCGCGCCGATCCTGATCCCAGGGGAGGACGGCTGTGAAAACGGACTGCTGGCGCTGGAGGAAAGCGACATCCCGCGTCTGCTCAGGCCCAGACGCCCGGACAGCCACAAGGGCACCTTCGGACGTGTGCTGCTGATTGTCGGCTCCGAGGGTATGGCAGGCGCAGCGGCTCTTTGCGCCTCCGCCTGCGTGCGCGCCGGCGCCGGACTGACCAGCGTGCTTTGCCGGGCAGCCGTGCTGCCGGTGGTTCAACAGCTCGTTCCCGGCGCGACCTGTACGCTGCTGCCCGAGGTCAACGGACACCTGACGGCTGATGCGGCCGGCATCACCGCCGAAGCGCTCTCCCGGGCCGACATGGCCGCGATCGGCTGCGGTCTCGGCCAGGACCCGTCGCTGCTGCCGCTACTGAATGCGTGCAGAAAGGCCGACTGCCCGGTGGTGTGGGACGCGGACGCCCTGAACCTGCTGGCCGCGCATCCCGAATGCCTGCCCCTGCCCGCCAAGGACACCGTCACGCCGCATCCGGGCGAGGCCGCCCGTCTCCTGGACTGTGACACGCAGGATATCCTGCGCGATCCGCTGGCTTCGCTGGACGCCCTGTACAAACGCTGCGGGTGCAAGGTCATCCTGAAGGGCGCGAGGAGCCTGATGACCGACGGCGTTCACCGCGCGGTCAATCCGATCGGGACGCCGGCGCTGGCCAAGGGCGGGAGCGGGGATGTGCTCACCGGCATCCTCACGGCGCTTCACGGTCGGATCAACCTCTCGGACGGATACCCGGATGTCGTTTTGCTGCAGGCAGCATGTTGGATCCACAGCCTGGCCGGGATCCGGGCGGCAGCGCAGTGTGGAGAGGACTGCGTGACGCCGGAGGAGTTGGCGGCCGCCATCCGTCTCCGCTGAAAAACGCCTCTCCGGATCCGGAGGAGCGTTCTGTAAGGCAATCAGACTATGGGCTTGAGGATGACCAGTCTCGGCTGGCAGTCCAGGTCGGCTTTGGTCACGCGAAGCAGGTCCACCCGCTCGGCCTCCCAGGGGAACAGCGTCAGAAAGCCGTCCACCGGCGCAATGGGCCAGCCCGCGTTATATTCCGTGCGGTAATGCATAGGCACCACCACCCGCGCTTTCAGCTGCGAGCAGACCGAGCGGGCAGCCAGCGCGTCGATGGTGTAGAAGCCGCCCACCGGCACCAGCAGGATATCGGCGTTCCCGATTTCAACAACCTGTTCCTTGGTGAGCTCGTGGCCGAGATCGCCCATGTGGACCACCCGGAGGCCTTCCGCCTCGATCACATGGACAACGTTCTTGCCGCGCTTGGCGCCATTTACGCTGTCGTGAAAGGTTTCCACGCCCCGCACGGTCACGCCGGCGGCCAGCGTGCGCTTTCCGGGCTTGTCGTTCATCACGGTCCATCCCGTGACATTGCCGACGGCGTCGTGATCCCCGTGATGATGGCTCACGAGCACCGCGTCGGCCGGCGTCTTCACCACCGGATAACCTGTGGAGGCGTCATATGGGTCGGTGACGATCCGATACCCGCTCTCCAGCTCAATGAGAAACGAAGCGTGTCCGATGCATTGGATGATCATGGTTTCTCCTCCTTTGTCCGGGTGGCTGCGCACAGCCAGGGAAGCAGGGCCGGAAGCGTTTCGTGCCGCCGCAGCTTTTCCGCAAAGCTTCGGTGCAGGATTTCGCATTGTCGTTCCAGGGACAGTGTGCCGGCTTCGGCAGCCTTGGCCAGGCCTCTGATCAGCGCCAGCTCCGGCTGTATTTTCGAAGGATGTCGTAGCAGCAGCGAGATCAGCGCCCCGGTTTCGCCTTTCGGAGATGCCGGAAGAACGTCCGATGTCGGAAGCAGATCCGGCCGGTCCAGCAGCAGCCAGCCCTCCGGCGTTCTTCCGACACGCCAATGCCATTCGCGGGCTTTCTCCGTCCAGGCCGCCGTTTCCTCCGCGGAAGCGCACAGCGGAAGGTCGCACGCCAAGAGCCAGTCGTCGCTTGACGCCCGCCGCAGGGAGGGCTTGCGCGAGGTTCTGACATCCGCGAGGAGCTCCGTGATTTCCGCCCGCGCCGCGCTCAGCATAGCTTCCGCTCCTCCCAGGTGATGCGCATCTGCCGATCGTCCGGCTCGGCGCCGCTGAAGGCAAGCCCATAGCGAAGCGCAATGCATCCTGAAGCTCCGGATTGCGACACCTCACATAATTCCGTGATGAGCGTGAAGCGGAGATCCCCATAGGGCGTGTGATACGTCCCCTCATAAGGAGCGGACGGGTCGAACACCATCGCGACGGTGAAGGCCCCGTCCCGCCGCATCATGACGCGGCCCGCTTCCGCGAGCAGCTTTACCTGCGTCGTGTCGCCGGGATCCCGCCCGTCCTCCGTCAGGCATTCGGCATAGCTGAGCAGGATGCGGGAATCCCGGCGCTGCAGTTGCCCGCTCGTGACGGTCTCACACCACTGCGCATCCCCATCGCCCGTGCTCCCGATCCGGACCAGTACATCCCAGCTGTCAGGCATGGCCTTCGCCCCTTTCTTCTCATTGCCCATCATACCATACTTTCCGAAACGTGAAAAGACCTCGGAGGAATTCACATGAAGCTGCTCGCGCGCGCAAAGATCAACTGGACCCTGGACATTCTGGGCCAGCGGCCGGACGGATACCATGAGCTTCGGATGCTGATGCAGCCCGTCACACTGGCCGACGAAATCACCCTGACACCGGCTGAAACGCTCACGCTGGCCGTGGAGGGCGGGGACGGGATCCCATGTGGCAAAACCAACATCGCGTGGCGCGCTGCGGAGGCGCTGGCCCGGGAAACCGGCGTCACAGCCGGCGTCGCCATCCGGATTCGCAAACGGATTCCCTCTCAGGCGGGGCTCGGGGGAGGGAGCGCCGACGCCGCGGCCGTTCTCATTGGGCTGAACCGGCTGTGGGAAACCGGCCTGTTCGGGGAACGCTTGGAGCAGATCGGCCTGACGCTGGGCGCTGATGTCCCGTTCTGCCTGCGGGGCGGGTTGTGCATCGCCGAGGGCGTCGGCGAGCGACTCACACAGCTGCCGACCGCCCCGTGCTGGCCGCTGCTGATCGTCAAGCCCTGCGAAGG
>CAMKAE010000194.1 GCA_946410395.1 uncultured Clostridia bacterium | reverse complement strand
GTGCGCCTGAGCATTGCACTTCCCCCGCAAATGTGATAGGATGTTCCGGAGGATCACGCGCAAAAGGAGAGGAAATATGGAGCACACCGACAGCCGCATGGCAGATCTCATTCTGAACGATTACAGCAGGGGGCGGGTCATCGACCGGCTGCAGATGCCCCACAGGCCGGACAAGGAATGCGTATACGACCTGCTGGACAAGCTGTTTTCCGTGCTGTTCTTCGGCTGCTATCCCGCCTCCGGGCGCCTCGCGGACGACCCCGCCGAGGGGCTGCGGATGACCGTCGAGGACGCGATGCTGCGCATGAAGCACCTGGTGATCAGCGCCCTGCCCGGGGACGCCCGCTACGCCAGCTGGTCCGCCTCGGAGCTCTCCGAGGAGGCCGCGGAGATCACCGAGGCCTTCTTCGGCACGATCCCCGCGATGCGGGCCCTGCTGGAGACCGACCTGCAGGCCATCTACGACGGCGACCCGGCGGCGGAAAACCGCGAGGAGATCATCCTGGCCTACCCCGGCTTCTACGCGATCACCATCTACCGCATCGCCCATGAGCTGTACCGGCTCGGCGTGCCCATGCTGCCCCGGATCATGAGCGAGCGCGCCCACAGCCGCACCGGCATCGACATCCACCCCGGCGCGCAGATCGGCGCCAGCTTCTTCATCGACCACGGTACCGGCATCGTGGTGGGCGAGACGACCGTCATCGGCGAGCATGTGAAGCTCTACCAGGGCGTGACCCTGGGCGCGGTGTCCACCCGGGCGGGCCAGGGCCTGCGCGGCAAGAAGCGCCATCCCACCATCGGCAACCGCGTGACGCTCTACGCCTGCGCCTCCGTGCTGGGCGACACCGTCATAGGCGACTGCTGCACCATCGGCTCCAACGTGTTCATCACGAAGGATGTGCCGGCCAACACAACGGTTTCCCTGGAGGAGCAGGAACTGAGCTTCCGCAGCCGGGGAGAAGGAGGCGAACCCCGCCATGGATAAGACGATGCAGTCCCGGCCGCTGCCCCTGCGCGCCGTCCGGGTGACGGACAGCTTTTGGCAGCGGGAGATGGACCTGGTGCGCACCGAGGTCATCCCCTACCAGTGGGAAGCGCTCAACGACCGGGTGCCCGGCGCCGCCCCCAGCTGGTGGATGCACAACATGCGCGCCGCCGCCCGCCGCAACGCCGCCCGCAGGGCCGGCAAGGTCTGGACGGTCCCCGCGCAGGCGGAGAAGCTGTCCTTCCAGCCGCTGCCGGAGAAGGGCACGCAGCCCGATCCCGACGCCTTCTACGGCTTTGTGTTCCAGGACAGCGATGGCTACAAGTGGCTGGAGGCCGTCAGCTATCAGCTGATGCGCCGGCCCGATGCCGCCCTGCAGGCCACAGCCCAGCAGGCGGTGGATGCCGTCTGCGCCGCCCAGGAGCCCGACGGCTACCTCGACACCTATTACACGCTCGGCCTGCGCGAAAAGGCCTTCACCAACCTGCGGGACCACCATGAGCTGTACTGCCTGGGCCATCTGGCCGAGGCCGCGGTCGCCTGGCATCAGGCCACCGGGCGGGACGACCTGCTCCGGGCCGCAATGCGCTTCGCGGACTGCTGCGCGGCACAGCTGGGCCGGGAACCCGGCAAGAAACCGGGCTATCCGGGGCATGAGATCGCCGAGATGGCCCTGATCCGCCTGTGGGAGGAGACCGGGGAACGGCGCTTCCTGGACCAGGCGCTGTATTTCATCGACGAGCGCGGGCGCAGGCCCTTCTGGTTTGACGAGGAGGCCCGGCTGCGTGAAGGCGCGGCCTGGGGCGGGCCCACGGACGGCTCCGCCTATCACCAGGCCAACGCCCCGGTCCGGGAGCAGACCGAGGCCCAGGGCCACGCGGTCCGGGCCATGTACCTGTACAGCGGCATGGCGGACGCAGCCCGCCTCACCGGCGACGACGCCCTGGCGGCGGCCTGCCGCCGGCTGTGGCATTCGGCGGCGGACGAGAAGCGCTACGTCACCGGCGGCGTTGGCGCCACCCACGTGGGCGAGGCCTTCTCCCGTCCCTGGGACCTGCCCTCCGACACGGCCTATTCCGAGACCTGTGCGTCCATCGGCCTGGCCTTCTTCGCCCGGCGGATGCTGCAGCTGGAGCCCGACAGCCGCTATGCCGACGTCATGGAGGAGGCCCTGTACAACACCGTGCTCTCCGGCATGGCCCTGGACGGGCATTCCTTCTTCTATGTCAACCCGCTCAGCTGCGACCCGGAGGCCTGCCGCACCGACGCCCGGCTGGCCCATGTGAAACCCGTGCGCCAGAAGTGGTTCGGCTGCGCCTGCTGCCCGCCCAACATCGCGCGGATCGTCTCCTCCCTGCCGGCCTACGCCTACACGGCCTCGGAGAACACGCTGTACGTCCACCTGTTCGTGGGCAGCGAGCTGAACGTCACCCTGAACGGCAAGCCCCTGCGGCTGCGGATGACCACCGCCATGCCCTGGGACGGCGAGGCCTCGCTGGAGGTGCTCGAGGGCAGCGCGGAGGGCACCGTCGCCGTGCGCGTCCCCGGCTGGAGCCGGGAGGCCCGGATGTCAGCCGTCACCCTGCGCAGCCTGCTGACCCCCGGCACGCCGGAATGCGCGGCGGACGAAAAGGCGCAGACGGAGAAAGACGGCTATGTGTATTTCACCGGCACATGGGAAAAGGGCGACCGCATCGAGATCTTCCTGGACATGCCGGTGCGGATGCTGAAGGCCAACGCGCGCGTGCCGGAGCTGGCGGGGCAGGTCTGCTTCCGCCGGGGGCCCTTCACCTACTGCGCGGAGGGCGCGGACAACGGCCCGGACCTGGCCCTGTGCCGGGTGGACGCGGAGCGCCTGCAGGCCTTCCCGGAGAACATCGCGCAGGAGCCGCTCGACGTGGGCGGGATCACCGTCACCGCCCTGAAGGTCCCTGCTCTGAAGGCCGTCCCGGACGACGCCCTGTACACCGAATGGGCCCCGGACGTTGAATCGCCCTGCACGCTGACCCTGATCCCCTATTTCGCCTGGGACAACCGGGGCGAGAACCCCATGCGGGTCTGGCTCCGCCGATAAGGAGGACTTCACCATGATCGCTCAGACGCCCCCCATGGGCTGGAACAGCTGGGACTGCTACGGCGCGGCGGTGACCGAGGCCACCGTCCGCAAGAACGCCGAGTACATGGCCAAAAATCTGAAGCGCTTCGGCTGGGAATACATCGTCGTGGACATCCAGTGGTACCAGCCCACCGCCGTCAACCATGCCTATATTCCCTTCGCGCCCCTGACCATGGACGCCAACGGCCGTCTGCAGCCCGCCCCCGAGCGCTTCCCCTCCGCAGCGGAAGGAGCTGGCTTCAAGCCCCTGGCGGATTACATCCACGGCCTCGGGCTGAAGTTCGGCATCCACATCATGCGCGGCCTTCCGCGGATGGCCGCCCATCAGCACCTGCCGATCGCGGACTCCGACTGGCGCTGCGACCAGGCCGGCAACCCCAACTCCATCTGCGCCTGGAACCCGGACATGTACGGCACCTTCGCTGACACCGAGGCCGCGAAGGCCTGGTATGACAGCATCTTCCGGCAGTACGCGCAATGGGGCGTGGACTATGTCAAGTGCGACGACATCGCCCGCGAGTACCCCCACTGCGCCCGGGAGATCGAGGTGATCTCCGAAGCGTGCCGGGCCAGCGGCCGGGACATTGTGCTCTCCCTCTCCCCGGGGCCCGCGCCCCTCGAGCAGGCGGAGCACCTGAAAAAATACGCCAACATGTGGCGTATCACCGACGATTTCTGGGACGAGTGGAAGCTGCTCAAGGGCATGTTCGAGCGGGCGGAGAAGTGGTGCATCCACGCCGCCCCGGGCCACTGGCCGGACGCGGACATGCTGCCCATCGGCGCGCTGCGCCAGTGCGAGGATCCGTCGGCGTGGACGCATTTCACCGTGCCGGAGCTGCGCACGATGATGACCCTGTGGTGCGTCATGCGCTCCCCGCTGATGATCGGCGGCGAGCTGACCAAGATGGACCCGCTGTCCCTGAGCCTGCTGACCAACCCGGAGGTGCTGGCCCTGGAGACCGGCACGTCCGGCGCCCATCCCCTGACCACCACGGCGGAGGAGAGCGTGTGGGTCACCCGCCAGAGCGACGGCCCGGGCCTGTACGCCGCCCTGTTCAACCTCAGCGACGCGCCCCGGGAGGTGTCCGTGCCCGTCAGCCAGCTGCAGTGGCACAGCGGCCTGACGGCAAAGGAGCTGTGGAGCGGCCGGGAGGTTCCGGTGTCCGACCG
>CAMKAE010000193.1 GCA_946410395.1 uncultured Clostridia bacterium | reverse complement strand
CTTTTCAGCAGCTTCAGCAGACTCAGCAATGTCGTTCGCAATGAAAGCTTCGGCTTCCTCGGAAGCTACGGCTTCAGCGGAAGGTTCTTCAACGATCTCATTGGCGAGGAGCTTGAAGAGCTCAGCTTTTTCCTTGACAAAAGCGAGCGCTTCGGCAGTGAAGTCTTCAGATCCTGCTTCCTCAGAAGCAGCCGTTTCCACTGATGCGATGGCCGCTTCTTCGGACTTGGGAGCCTCGACAGACTCAACAGCCGCCTCCTCGGACTTGGGAGCCTCGACAGACTCAACAGCCGCTTCCTCGGACTTGGGAGCTTCGACAGACTCAATCGCCTTTTCGGCCTCAGCAGTCTCAACGGAAGGCGTCGTATTCTCTGAAGCCGCAACCTCAGCAGATTCGGCATTTGCAACTTCGACCGCTACTTCATTGGAAGCTTTGTCCGCTTCTTCCACGATGCCGGTGGATGCGGCTTCTTCAGAAACAGCATCGATTGCCTTGGTCGCAGCGCCTTCATCGGAAGGAGCTTCAATGCTCTCATCAGGCATCAGGATGATGTTATTGACGGGCTCCGGAGTCGTTGCCTCAGACACCGGCGCGTCGGTCGGGTCCGATTCGGATGTTGCAGCAGTCTCCGGCACTCCTGTCGGCTCCGCGGTAACGGCAGGCGTTACCTCAACCGTAGCCGCATCCGGATTGCCCTTCTGGGGATTGCTGTTGCAGGCCTGGATCACAAAAAACAGCGCCGCTGCGATCAGGACCAGCACTACCGCCAGAGCAACCTTGTTCTTCAGAAGTTTTTGCATCGAAGTTTCCTCCCTTTGCAGAATTATGCATACAGGACTGAACGTACGTCATAGATTATATGTAGAACCTATGCCGATTTCAATGCAGAAATCAGTCTCTTTTTTCGATTTAAACAAATCGAATGTATTCTGAAAACAAAATGTAATATTTGACTTTCATCACCAGACAGGTATAATATACACGTTCGATGGAAAGGAGGGCTGCATGTGGAAAAGATCGGCGAGATCACAGCGGTTAAAGGCAAAATGCTGGAAGTCACTTTTTGCCGGCCGGCGGACTGCGGCCATTGCCATGCCTGCGACGGCGGACAGAAGGAAACCGTTGTCTTGGTGGAAGGAAGCGGGCGTGTCGGCGATTATGCCGCGGTGGAGCTCCCTGCGGGCACGGTCGCGAAGGCAACGCTGCTGGCTTATTTTCTGCCGATCGGCGCCCTGTTGGGCGGCATGCTGCTGGGCGATGTCCTGTTTCATCACCAGACGGCGTGGACTGCCGCCTTCGGCTTGCTCTGTATGCTGATTGCCTGGTTCTCTGTCGTGTTCACGGAGAAGTACAGACTGAAGTCTGCAAAGTGGCGCCCTGTCCTTTCCAAAGTACTGCCCAAAGAAATGTTTGAAACAGAGAAAGGAGAATCCTGATGATCAACGAACTCAATACCGAAACCTTTGACGCCTTTATCGCCACTGCAGACAAGCCGGTCCTGGTGGACCTGTGGGCTTCCTGGTGCGGCCCGTGCAAAATGCTCTCCCCGCTGGTGGATCAGCTCTCCGAAAAGATGAGCGATACCCTGACGGTCGCGAAGGTCAACATCGACGAATCCTCCGACGTTGCGATGAAGTTCGGTGTGAACGCGATTCCCGCGCTGCTGCTCTTCAAGGGCGGCGAACTGGTGGACCGGAGCGTTGGGTATATCCCCATGGCCCAGCTGGAAGCTTTTGTCCAGAAGGCCATGTAACTTTGGTCTGATTTAACAATTTTGTAAAGAACAAGGTTTGCAATTCCTGCGTTCCCATGGCATATAAACGACGCCCTGCGCAGATGGATCTTTCGCGCAGGGCGTTTTGCATTTTTGATTCTCAGCTTTACTTGGTGACGAGCTCTAGGGTATCCCGGGCAATCATGATTTCCTCGTTGGTGGGGATCACCAAGATCTTGACCTTGCTGTCATCGGTGGAGATCACGCATTCGGTGGCCTTCCCGTCCGCGCAGGAGGCGTTCCGGGCATGGCTGAGCTTGGCGCCGAGCCATTCCATGCCGGTCATGACCCGCTCGCGCAGCGCGGCGTTGTTCTCACCGATGCCGGCGGTGAAGACGATCATGTCCACGCCGTGCATGGCGGCTGCATAGGAACCGATATACTTCTGAATGCCGTAGACCAGCATGTCCCGGGCCAGCATGGCGTCGCCGTCATAGTTGTCGGCGGCGGCGTCCACATCGCGCATGTCGTTGGACTTGCCGCCGATGCCCAGCAGACCGGACTGCTTGTTCATCATGTTGAGCACTTCGTCCACGGTCATGTTCTCGTTGTTGGCGATGAACTGCACGACGGCGGGGTCCAGGGTGCCGCAGCGGGTGCCCATCAGCAGGCCGTCCAGTGGCGTCAGGCCCATGGAGGTGTCCACGCACTTGCCGTCCACCACGGCGGAAAGGCTGGAGCCGTTGCCCAGATGGCAGATGATGATGCGCTGGCCCATGGGGCTGATGCCCAGGAACTCGCAGACGCGCTTGCTGACATAGCGGTGGGAGGTGCCGTGGAAGCCGTATTTGCGCACGCCGTACTGGGTGAAGTACTTCTTCGGCACGCCGTACATATAGGCTTTCGGCGGCATGGTCTGATGGAACGCGGTGTCGAAGACCGCCACCTGCGGGGTCTCGGGCATGACCTTCTCACAGGCCTCGATGCCCATCAGGTTGGCCGGATTGTGAAGGGGTCCCAGCGGGATGCACTCCCGGATGGCGTCCTTCACCTTGTCGTTCACGATGACAGATTCGGAGAACTTGGTTCCGCCGTGCAGCACGCGGTGGCCTACCGCGCCGATCTCCACCATGGAGCGGATGGCGCCCTTTTCGGGATCCTGCAGCGCTTTGAGCATCATCTCGGTGGCCTGCACGTGGTTCTCGATCATGACGCCGCTGACCTCGTAGACCTTGCCGCCCACGGTCTGTTTCTGATGGCCGGGCTGGGGCATGCCGATGCGCTCCACCAGGCCCTTCGCGATGACCTTCTCCCCTTCCATGTCGATGAGCTGATACTTTAGGGAGGAGGAGCCGGCGTTGACAACCAGGATTTTCATGGGAATCGTCTCCTTTTTTCTTTGTCTGTTATTCTTCGACGGATGCCGCGGTCTCTTCCGAGCCGGCATCCTCCACGGGAATAAAGGTCAGGTTGAACTTTTTCGCGTGCTCTTCGGCCGCGGTGCCGGGCCAGCCGTGGATGATCATGTTGTTGCCGATGTTGGTATACCCGGTGAGCGGATTCCCGTTTTCATCGACATAGCCTGTGCTCAGGCCGATCTCGGTCACACCGGCCGGGATCGTGATCTCCTTCACGCCGGACAGGGCGAAGGCCAGGCTGCCGATGGTCCTCAGGCTCTCGGGCAGAATGACTTCTTCCAGATCGGTCGCTTCATAGAAGGCGTTCTGATCGATGGATTCAACGCCATCCGGGACGGTATACGACGCATCCATGTTTTTGTAGGTATAGCGGATCAGCCGCTTGCCGTCCTTTGAGAAGAGGACGCCGCCATCGTTTTCGGTGCGGAAGCCCTCGCAGTTCTCGCTGACGACGAACTCGTAGGGGGTCCACATGGCGACAAAGTTCGCATCGCCAAGTTCCTTGAGGGAATCGGGGAACCTGATTGTGTAGAGATAGTTGTCAGCCCAGAAAGCGAAGTTTTCGATGACCTCCAGGCCTTCGTTCAGCTTGAGATCAATGAGACGGAAGCAGCTCTCAAAGGTGCCCTCGGGCAGAACCTTCAGTCCGGCAGGCAGGGTGACCGAGGAAAGCTCGTTGCACCCGCCGAACAGGTGCTCGCCGAGTTCTGTCACGCTGTCGGGGAATGTAACCTCGCGCACATCCGTCTCATAGAAAGCGCGCCTGCCCACCGCGACCACCGGCTTGCCGTCGATCTGCGCGGGAATGTGGACATAGGCTGCCTCGCCTGTGTAAGTGTCGATCACGATCCCATCGTCACGCACCGTGTATGCAAAATCTTCCGCGGGCGCGTCCTGAACGGTGCTCGGATGCAGGAGGGTGAAGCTGTCAACCATGCCGGCCACGGTCTGGGTGTAATCCGTGTCATCTGGATCGGCCGGATACATAAAGAAGTAGAGGTTTCCGTCGTCGATCCAGATCATCTCGAAGCCCTGGCCCACCATCTCGACGCGCGTGGCCTTCAGCCCGTGGATGTCAAAGGTCTCCAGGATTTTGCTTCCCTCGGTGCTCTTGCCGGTCCGGCAGATCGCCTGTCCCTCGGAGAGAAAGCCACCCAGCGGATGGTTCGGCGTGTTCATGATGATCACCTGATCCAC
>CAMKAE010000192.1 GCA_946410395.1 uncultured Clostridia bacterium | reverse complement strand
ACGCCGGCTCTCATGAAAGGGCCGGCGTTTTGCTGTGGCTTGATTATTTGCCGATGGCGCTCTCGGAGTACAGGGCTTCCAGGGTGTCGCGGCCGGCGACGCCGTCGGCGGCCAGGCCGTTGCGCTCCTGGAATTCCCGGACGGCCTGTTCGGTCTTGGCGTCGAACACATCCGTTCCGGAGGAGGGCTTGTAGCCCAGCTGGAGCAGGACGTCCTTCATCTCCATCACGTCCTCGCCGGAGTCGCCCAGGCGCAGGGTGGCGAAGGTGCTGCCGGAAGAGGAGGAGGACGGCGCGGCCTTGGCCTTGGAGGAATAGAGCACCTCCTGGGTCCGGCTGTCAGCCAGGCCGGTGACGGAGAGACCGTTGCGCGCCTGGAAAGCCTTTACGGCCGCGGAGGTGCTTGCGCCGTATTTGCCGTCCACGGAATTCTTGTAGTACCCCAGCTCGTAGAGGGTGTACTGGAGGGCCTTGACGTCATTACCGCTGCTGCCTTCCTTCAGCAGCGTGTAGCTCACGGAATAGCTGGTGCTGTAGAGGGCGGTCATGGTGGCGGAGCCGACCTTACCGTCCACGGTCAGGTTGCGGCTCTTCTGGAAATTCATGACAGCGGTGACCGTCTCGGGCCCGAAATTGCCGTCCACCTTGCCCTTGTAGAAGCCCAGCTCCTTCAGGCGGTTCTGCAGCTTGCGGACCTCGCTGCCGGAATTGTTCTGTTCCAGGGAGGAGGATCCGCTCTGGGCGGCGGAGGATGAAGCGGCGGAAGAGCCGGAATAGGGAGCGGCATTGCTTGCGTAGAGCCTGTTCAGGGTGGCGGTGCCGGCCACGCCGTCCGCCGTGAGGCCGTTGGCAGTCTGGAAAGCGCGCACGGCGTTGGTGGTGGCGCTGCCGTAGCTGCCGTCGACGGAGCCGCTGAGGTAGCCGAGCTCCTTCAGGCGGCGCTGCATCGCGCGCACGGCGTCGCCATTCTCGCCCTCATAGAGGGATTCGCCCGTGGTGGCCGCCAGCTGCTTGGCCTTGGGTGCAGTGGAGGAATAAAGCGTGCTGAGGGTTTCGGGGCCCGCGGTGCCGTCGTCCCACAGCCCGGCCCGCTTCTGGAAGGCCTTGACGGCGTATTCCGTCGGCCCGTTGTAGCTGTTGCTTGCCACGCCGCTGAGGTAGCCGAGCTCCATCAGGCGCTTCTGCAGCGTCTTCACATGATCGCTCTTGCTGCCAAGGGAGAGGTACAGGTTGGTCCGAGGCGTGCTGGTGGGCCGGGGGGTCGCGGTGACCTTGGGGGTCGCGGTCACCCGCACGGCCGAGGGGGCGTTCAGCGCGGCCATGGTCTTGCTGCCGGCGGCGCCGTCGGCCTTGAGGCCGCTGGCCTTCTGGAAGGCCTTGACGGCCTGCTCTGTTCCCGCGCCGAATTTCCCGTCCACCTTTCCGCTGTAGAAACCCAGATCCTTCAGGCGCTGCTGGAGTGCGCGGACCTCGCTGCCGCTCGCGCCGCTCTTGAGCGTGCCGACGGTGGGCGCGGGCGTATTAGCCGCAACGCCGCTGTAGGGTGTCGCGGTGGCGCCGACGACGTCGGGCGGGTTGGTGATGATCGGCGGCCGCGTGGTGGCCGGGACAAACGCGGACGAATCCGGCGTTGCCGTGGGCGCAACAAAGGTCCCGCTGCCACCGGGATTGGCCGTCTGCCAGGCAGGCGGGACCGGCGTTGGCGTGATCACAATGGGCGTCGGCGTGGGGGTGGGAACAGGCGAAGGCGTCGCGGAAGGCGCGATGGTCTGGAAGACCTGGCCCGTGGTCTGTACATAGCCCGTGTCGGAGGATTTGTCGTCCGCGGGGACATAACAGGCGGTCAGCAGCAGCATGAAGGCTGCCAGAGACAGCAGCAGCGCCAGCAGCTTGCGCACAGAAGATTTCCGATTCATGATTCGCTCACCTCGCTTGCGGTTCAGGACGCGGAGGACGCTTTGGGGCGAGATTCTCCGCCGGAAGCATTTGGCTTCCAACTATATAAACGATGCGCGGACCGGTTTTGTTGCATTCATGACGAAAATTATGACTGCTCTGCGCGCCCATAGCGCAGCGGCTGCGCAACCGTCCGGTTGAAGAAGCTGATCAGCGGGCCCATAAAGAAGGCGGTGATGATGGTGCCCACGTTGATGTTCTCGCGGCCGGTGATGAGCGCGCCGACGAGCACGCAGATGAAGTCGCAGAGCACCCGGATATAGCGGAAGGGCACCGCCTGCGTGCGCTGGGAGATGGTCAGGGCGACGGCGTCGTAGGTGCTCACGCCCAGATCCGCCGTGAAATACAGCGCGGACGCGAAGCACATGATCACCACGCCGGTCAGCAGGAGCCCCAGCTGTCCCGGGAGCGTGAGCACCGGAAAGGCCCGGGTCAGCATCCGCTCGCTCCAGTCGGCCATGTAGCCCACGAGAAAGAGGTTGATGAAGGTGCCGATGCCGATCATCCGCCGGTTCCAGAACAGGATCACCACGAGGAGGACGGCGTTGAGGATCATGTAGAAGGTGCCGTAATCCAGCAGGCGCTCGAAGGGATGCCATACCCCGTGGGCAAACACCTGGAAGGGGTCAATGCCCAGGCCGGAACGCCGGAACAGCCCGACACTCAGCCCGGCGATGGTCACGCCCGCCAGCGCCATCAGAATCCGTCTCACCCGTTCGCTCACCGCGTTCGCTCCTCTGCTGTTCTTGATCGGTCTGATTGTACCATATTCTGTGTGAAAAAACCAGAGGCAGCAAAAAATGCGTGATGACCATGCCGGCTTCACGGATTCCGGATCATATTCTTTCAAACGACATGCCAAAGGAAGAAATGTACTTGACTTTTCCCTTGAATCATGATTGAATTTAAGGGAATAAATGCGGAGGTAAGGGAATGCGCGCCTTCAATTATGCAGTGATCAAAGATTGGAAATGGGATTCGGAACTGCTGGGGTACATTGCCGCTATATATAAAGAAGCGGGAAGACAGGAACTGTATCTGAAACAGCGGCCGGAAGCGCTTGAGAAACTGGTTGAAATCGCGAAGATCCAGAGCACGGAAGCATCGAACGCAATCGAAGGGATCGTTACGACAAGCACGCGGATCCGGCAGTTGGTTGCAGAAAAGACGGCCCCAAAGAATCGCGATGAACAGGAAATCGCCGGATACAGGGACGCGCTGGCCATCATCCACGAGCGCTTTGACGCAATCCCGATTACGCGGAATTATATCCTTCAGCTGCACAAAATCCTCTGCAGCCATATGAACAATCCGATGGCCGGGAGGACAAAAACCGTCCAGAACTATATCAGCGCAACTTATCCCGACGGGCATACCGAAACACGCTTTACGCCGCTGCCTCCGTATGAGACTCCGGACGCCCTTGACAGAATCTGCGAGGAATACAACCGCGTGATCGGCAACATGGAACTTGAACCGCTGATCGCAATCCCGGTTTTTATTCATGATTTCCTTTGCATCCATCCGTTCAACGACGGCAACGGCCGTATGAGCAGGCTGCTGACGACGCTGCTCCTGTACAGGAGTGGTTTCTATGTCGGCAAATATGTTTCGCTGGAAGCAAAAATCGCGAAGCACAAGGATCTGTACTACGATGCATTGGCCGCATCACAGATCGGCTGGCATGAGGGGACGGATAACCCTGTTCCGTTCATCAAGTATCTGCTCGGCACAATCCTGTCCGCATACAGGGATTTTGAAGACCGGTTTGCGCTTGTGGAAACAAAGCGTTCCGCGCTGGAGACGGTAAGGCTTGCCGCGCAGAATAAGATCGGGCGTTTTACCAAGCAGGATATTCGTGAACTGTGTCCGGCACTCAGCCTCAGTTCCGTGGAGGGATCGCTGAGAAAGCTGGTGGAGCTTGGCGAACTGCAGCGGGGAGGAAGCGGAAAAAACACTTTCTATATCAGGCAATGAGGGAAAGCTTTGAAAAAGATACCGACTTTGGTTCCGTTTGACAAAATAAAGGAGCACACACGATGAAAAGAAAGAACAGTCTGTCCCAAAGAATCGTTTTCCCCGTTCTCTGCGCTTTGCTGGTTTTCTCGTTCGTCATGAGCGCATCGGCGGAAAAAGCGGTATCTGTTTTCGTGGCGACCGACCGGCATGCGTCGTATGAGACGGAAACCGTGGAAAACAAGAGCGCTGAATCGACGGAGGCGTCAGAAGAGGCGATGGAAGAATCCAAAGAAGCGCCGCCGCCCAAAATGCCGAAGAAGACACCCGTCTATGATGCTGACGGCTCCCTGATCTGGCACAACAATCTGACCGATGTCCTGACCCTGGTCAGCCGGGATGAGGATGCCGTGCAGCCGGAGATC
>CAMKAE010000191.1 GCA_946410395.1 uncultured Clostridia bacterium | reverse complement strand
TGGGAAGGGGGGAGCACAGTTGTTTGACGTGAAGGGCGAGCGGGTCGTGCTGGTGACCGATTCCGCCTGCGATCTCAGCGACGCGCAGCTGGCGGCCTGGGATATCCGGCTGGTGCCGCTGCGGGTCTCCACCACCCACGGGGAATACCGGGACCGGCTCGAGATTGACCCGGAGAAGCTCTATACCCTGATGGAGACGGAGCTACCCAAGACCTCCCTGCCCCTGCCCGGGGACGTGGCGGACTTGTACCGCTCGCTGCTGGCGGAGGGCGCGGACCACATCCTGCACCTGACCATCTCCTCAGGCCTCTCCGGAACCTTCAACATGGTGAGCATGGTGGCCTCGGAGTTCCCGGATGCGAAGATCGACGTGGTGGACACGCTGACCCTCTCCGCGGGGGAGGGACTGCTGGTGCTCACCGCGGCCAAAGCCCTCGCGGAGGGCAGCAGTGTGCCGGAAGCCATTGCCCTGGTGCGCGAGAAGCGTAAGGACCAGCTGGGCACCTTTGTGATCAAGACGCTCGAGTTCCTGCGCAAGGGCGGCCGCATCGGCCTGGTGGAGGGCGTTGTGGGCAGCCTGCTGCAGATCAAGCCCGTGATTTTTGTGGACGACCAGGGGGTTTACGAGACCCTGACCAAGGCCCGGGGCTTCTCCCGGGCGGTGAACGCGATGGAGGAGCAGTTCGCAAAGCGCTACGAGCGGCGCCCGGTGAACCTGGCCATCGTCCACGGCGGCGCGCCGGAGGAGGCCGCGGAGCTGGAAGCCCGCTTCTGCCGAACGCTGAATGTGGTGGACTCCTTTATCAGCCCCGTGAGCCCGGCCCTGGCCATTCACACCGGCCGCGGCCTGCAGGGCGCGATCTGCCAGCTGGCGGATGTATGAACCGCGAAGCGTAAATCGAAAGGGTTTCGCGCCTGCGGGCGCGACCAGGTCCGAGCCGGACTGGCGGCTTTCCGATCGCCCTGGACCTTCGGGTGCATGCCGTTACTTGGTTTGTAAACCTTACTTGAGAATATCTATTCAGTCGTACGATTCGCTTTTGCTAAAACCCCTCTGTCGCTGCGGCGACAT
This sequence comes from uncultured Clostridia bacterium, assembly GCA_946410395.1. Classification (GTDB taxonomy): domain Bacteria; phylum Bacillota; class Clostridia; order Christensenellales; family Aristaeellaceae; genus RUG11272. The sequence goes on along the minus strand of CAMKAE010000191.1, from coordinate 3,318 downwards.
CTCCCCTTTCAGGGGAGACAAGGGTTCAAAGTTACTCAAAGCCTCCCCTGAAAGGGGAGGGGGACCGCTTGCGGTGGAAGGGTTCCTTGGCAGGACTGAATAGTTACGCTTGAGATTGGTATGAAAGTAGTATGAGCGCGAGGCCCCGGTCACAGGGCCTTTTTTCGCGCAGCAAAAAGCCTCCCCGAAGGGAGGCGGAGGCGCGTTTCGCTCAGTATTCGAACACCGTCACCACATAGCCCAGGTTGTCCAGCGAGCTCTCGGTGTCCACGATGCCGGGCTTGTTGGACTGGGTGACCGCCACGGTCTCGTCGTCGCCGACGTATTCGCGGTAGATCTCATAGCGCAGGCGGCCGTCCTCGTACACAGCGATGTGGGGATGCTCCTGCAGATATTCGATGTATTCCTCCAGGCACAGGTCCAGGGTGTGCATGGCGGCGGCGTTGCCGCGGCCCACATAGCGGAAGACCCGCATCTCGAAGTTCACGCCGGTGATATAGCTCTTGTCGGCGGTGCCGCGCACGGGGTAGTCCGCCACGGGATAGCGGAACACCAGGCCGTACTCCCAGGAGTGATCGTAGAGCCAGATGCCTTCCTCGCTGCTGAAGAAGTTCTTGTCCTTGGTGTTGAGCTCGGCGTCGCCGCTCTTGTACAGGCGCGGATACGCGCTCAGGCCGGCGTTGTAATCCGAGTGGCCCGGGGCGAAGACCTTGTACTTGCTCAGGATGGCCGACTGCAGCGCCAGATCGGTCTCGTAGTTGGTGGCGTCCACCTTGGCCAGGGAGGCGTCGTAGCGCGTTTTCTGGTCGTCGAAGGTTCGATAGGCGCTCTCCAGCATGAAGTAGCTGTAGTCGTGCTGAACCTTCGCGTCGGAGAGCAGGTCCATCCAGGCCTGCGCCGCGCTCTCGAGCAGGGAGACGGAGTTGTCGCTGACCCGGATCTCGCTCTTGGAATAGGTGTGGACCTTGACGGGCGCGCCGTCGTTGAAGTCGTCGGGCCGCGCGTGCCAGAGGTTCACCAGCAGCATGCCGTTGTAGAGCATGTCCTGCCGGTCGAGGGTCACGCTGACGGGCTGATCGATCGCATAGGAGGACAGGTCCACCACGTCCCAGCCCTCGTCCGCGGCTTCCGGCCACGGCACGCCGCTGGTGCCGTCCACCGAGGCGCCGTTCTTCGCCAGCTCGCCCAGATAATAGGCCTGCAGCTCCTTGTTGTTGTCCACCACGGCCTGCTGATAGCCGCTGCGCAGCTGCGCGACATAGGCGCTGAGCTGATCCTGGTAGGCGGCGTCGCTGGCCGCATTGGCCGCGTTGACTTCCGCCTGCTTCGTCTGATAAAGCGTCTCCAGCGCCGAATCGGCGTTCGCGATCAGCTTTTCCCGGGCCTCCCGCTCCGCGTCGGCCCGGCCGCTGCTGATGATGAAAAACACCGCAACGGCCAGCCAGAGCAGCACGGTGATGATCAGCACCGGAATCAGAACGTCCTTCTTCTTGGCTCTCTGCATATCATGTCCCGCCTTTCACAGCGTTGAATCCGAAAAACCGTCAAATGCGCTGATTCGACGAGTGCATTTTACAACAAAATTGCATATGATGCAAGAGGAAATGACAAAATGGTTACAAAAATGTGTGCGCAGCAGCAGCCGCCGGCGCGGGAAAGCCGTCCGGGCGGCGGTTTTTTTGGCGGCCCCCTTGATTTCAGGCGCTTCTGTGCTATACTTATCATGGACTGAACCCAGATGAACGGAAGGAGCGAACCTTCATGAACAAGATCGGCGTGCTGACCAGCGGTGGCGATGCGCCAGGCATGAACTCCGCCGTGACGGCGGTGGCCAAGAGCGCGGCCATGTACGGAATCCCCCTGGTGGGCATCAAGCGGGGCTACAACGGACTGCTGCGCAAGTCCACGAGCCTTTTTGACGATATGGAAGAGATGCGGCTGGACACGGTGCTGGACATCGCGGACATGCCGGGCACCTATCTGCGCACCGCCCGCTGCATGGAGTTCATGGACCCCCACTGGCGCGAGGTCGCGGCCAACACCCTGCGGGCGATGGGCATCGGCGGCCTGGTGGTCATCGGCGGCGACGGCTCCTTCCACGGCGCGGAGCATCTGTGCAAGCTGGGCATCCCCTGCATCGGCATTCCCGGCACCATCGACAACGACCTGGCCTACACCGAGATGACCCTGGGCTATGACACCGCGGTGAACGTGTGCGTCAACGCGATCCGGGCCATCCGGGCTACCTCCCGCTCCCACGACCGCCCCCATGTGGTGGAGGTCATGGGCCGGCACTGCGGCGACATCGCCCTGACCGCGGCGGTTTCCACCGGCTCCGAGATCGTCATCGTGCCGGAGGTGCGCTGGTCCGTGGAGGACGTGGCCATGCGCCTGAACCGGCAGCTGGCCAAGGGCAACAGCCGCGCCACCATCGTGGTGGCGGAGGGCAGCTGGGAGTCCATGGAGCCCTTCGACATGTACACCTTCCTCAACAGCCACGGCAAGAAGTGCTTTGAGGGCGAGCCCATCAGCGCCGAGCGCTTCGCCTCCATCATGAAGCGCATGTGCGGCATGGTCGAGGCCCGCTCCACCGTTGTGGGCTACACCCAGCGCGGCGAGACCCCCACGGCGCGCGACTCCGCCTTCGCCTTCGAGGCCGGCCACCTGGCGGTCCGTCTGCTGCGGGACGGCATCTCCAACCAGGTCATCGGCATGCGCAACGGCAAGGTGTTCTACATGGGCATCGAGATGGCCCTGCAGGCCAAGCGGGAGTTCAACCGCGACCTGTACGAGCTGGTCAACAACATGTGAGGCAAAAGATATCCGGAACGTCGGTGGTATGCCGGCGTTCCTTTTTTGCGCGCTTTTTGCGACAAATGAGCAGTCCGGATGAGCGGTTTTGACCAAAAACAGGCTGCTTTGGCGCAATCGCTATTGAATTTCCATGGCAATGTGTGTATAATTGAGGCGATTCCTGAAAAACGGCAAATGCACTGCGGCAACGGGCCGCACTTTATGAGGCAGAAAGGAATGATGCGACAGTGAAACTCAACGGGCTGACCAAGGCGCAGGTGGAGGAGAGCCGCCAACAGTACGGCCCCAACACCCTGACCCAGATTCCCCCGGATCCCCTGTGGAAAAAGATTCTCGAGGGTTTCAAAGACCCCATGATCATGATCCTGCTGGTGGCCCTGGCCGTCCAGGTGGTGCTGTGGATCCTGCACAAGGCGGAGTGGTACGAGCCCGTCTGCGTGCTGATCGCGATCCTGCTGGCCAACGGCGTGGCGGCCGTCTCCGAGCACAGCCAGGAGGGCAAGG
>CAMKAE010000190.1 GCA_946410395.1 uncultured Clostridia bacterium | reverse complement strand
GCCTGCGCAGCACTGAAGGGCTGACCGGATATGCTATTTGCCCCGGCGCATTGCCGGGGTTTTTGCATACGAAAACCGCCCCGAAGGGCGGTTTGGAAGATCACTTTCCTTGACCGTAGTAGGCGTTGGGGCCGTGCTTGCGGAGGAAGTGCTTGTCGCGGACATGGCCCGGCAGGGATTCCCTCGGCTGGGCTCCGGGCAGCGCCTCGGTGTGCCAGGCCATCATGGCGACCTCTTCCAGCACAACCGCGTTGTGCACGGCGTTCAGCGGATCCTTGCCCCAGGCGAAAGGTCCGTGGTGCCGGGCCAGGACGCAAGGCACATGCATGGGGTTCAGCCCGTTGGCCTCGAAGTGGGCGGCGATGACGCGCCCGGTCTCCAGCTCATAGGCGCGGTCCACTTCCTCCTGCGTCAGATCCCGGCAGCAGGGGACGGGCCCGTAGATATAGTCCGCGTGGGTGGTGCCGTACGCGGGGATGTCCCGGCCGGCCTGCGCCCAGATCGTAGCCCAGCGGCTGTGGGTGTGCACCACGCCGCCGATCTCCGGGAAACGCCTGTAGAGCTCCAGGTGCGTCGGCGTGTCAGTCGAGGGATTCAGCGTTCCTTCCACGCGGTTGCCCTCCAGATCGATGACCACCATGTCCTCCGGGCGGAGCTTTTCGTATTCCACACCGCTGGGCTTGATGACGAACAGACCCTTCTCCCGGTCGATGCCGGAGACATTTCCCCAGGTGAAGGTCACCAGGTGATAGGCAGGCAGGAGCATGTTGGCCTCGTAGACTTTCTGCTTCAGGGCTTCAAGCATCGATTATTCCTCCTTGTGATCCGGTCGTAGTACTTCTGTGGCGGAAACGGTGTGAAAGCCCGCAGCCCGGCCAAGGCGGTTCATGACCGCCAAACCGACACCCTCCGGGTTCACGACTTCACTGAAAATGGCGGTATAGCCGTCCCGGTCCAGGCCGCGCAGCACATCAAAGAGGCGGCCGGCGGTTTCCTCGGGGCAGCTGATGCTGCCAAGGTCATGAGGCGCGCAGTCGGACAGCGCGTGCGCGTGCTCGGAAAAGCACAGCACGCAGGCTTTTTCGCCTTCCGCCTCTGCTGCCCGGTACAGCCTGCGAAGGGCCTCAAGCGTCTCCGCCTCGCTCCCTTCGACAAGCAGCACCGCACCCTCGGGCGCATAGTGGCGGTAACGCATCCCCGGAGATCGGGCGACCTCGCCCTCGCGCAGCGGCCGAAGCACACTACCGGCCACGGTGACAGGCCCGATGACCTCCTCCAGCATCTCCCGGGTCACGCCGCCGGGACGCAGGATGCACGGGGTTCCGTGGCATACGTCCAGCACGGTGGATTCCAGGCCCACCTCACACGGCCCACCGTCAAGGATCAGGGGAATGATGCCGTCCATGTCCTCCAACACGTGCGCCGCGGTCGTCGGACTCGGTTTGCCGGAGCGATTGGCGGAAGGCGCGGCCACGGGAAGCCCGCAGGACTCCAGCAGCCGGCGCGCGATGGGATGAGAGGGCATCCGCACGGCGACGGTGGCAAGCCCGGCCGTGACCGCGTCCGGCACAGCGGCCGTGCGGGGCATCAGCAGCGTCAGCGGCCCCGGCCAGAAGCGCGCCATCAGCGGCCGGGCCATGTCCGGAATCGTCACGAGGCCGTCCAGCTGTTCCTCACTGTGGATGTGCATGATCAGCGGGTTGTCCGCCGGCCGCCCCTTGGCGCGGAAGATGGACAGCACCGCGTCCGCGTCGAGGGCGTTGGCGCCCAACCCGTACACGGTTTCTGTCGGAAACGCTACCAGCTCCCCGCGCCTGAGGAGGGCGGCCGCCTCGGCCAGCGCCTCGGGTGTGGGTTTCAAAAGCTTTGTTTGCATGTGTTCACGTCTTTTCTGCTGAATCGGCTGCCGCCAGGCGGCTGTTTTCGTCGGCCAGGCGCAGGGCGTCGATGATCTCGTCCAGGTCGCCGTCCATGATGTCCTGAATCCGGTAGAGGGTCAGGCCGATGCGATGATCCGTGACCCTGCCCTCATGGAAATTGTAGGTGCGGATCCGCTCGCTGCGGTCTCCCGTGCCCACCTGCTGCTTCCGGTCTGCGGCCTGGCTGGCGTCCGCCTCGCGGCGCTTCATGTCCCAGAGTCGGGAGCGCAGGACCTTCATCGCGGACTCCTTGTTGCGAAGCTGGCTTTTCTCGTCCTGGCAGGTGACCACCAGCCCGGTGGGCAGGTGCGTGATGCGGATGGCGGAATCCGTGCGGTTCACATACTGACCGCCGGCCCCGCTGGCCCGGAAGGTGTCGATCCGCAGATCCTGGGGGAGAATGCTCATCTCAATCTCCTCCGCCTCCGGCAGCACGGCAACCGTGCAGGCCGAAGTCTGCTTGCGGCCGGAGGACTCTGTCACCGGCACGCGCTGCACCCGGTGGACGCCGCTCTCAAACTTCAACCTGCTCCAGGCCCCCTTGCCGGTGACCAGAAAGACGCCCTCCTTGATTCCGCCCAGGTCGGTTTCTGAGACGGAAACGGCCTCGATGCGGAAGCCGCAGCGGACAGCATAGCGCTCATACATCCGGGCGAGATCGCCGGCAAAAAGGGCGCTCTCCTCGCCGCCGGTGCCGGCGCGGATCTCCAGGATCACGTTCCGCTCGTCCCGGCTGTCCTTCGGCAGCAGCAGGCGCTTGAGGAGCAGCTCCTGGTCTGCAAGGCGCGGCATCAGCCCGGCAAGTTCCGTGCGCGCTTCGCCGGAAAGGTCAGGATCATCCATCATCTCGAGGCAATCCCGGCGCTGCCGGTCCAGGAGGAGCCAGACTTTGTAGGCGTCTACCTGCTCTTCCAGCCCGGCGCGCTCCTTCAGCAGGCGCTGCCAGAGGGGCTGGTTCGCCAGGGTTTCCGGCTCGGCCAGCGCGGCGCTGAGCTCTGCGTAGCGGTCGAGGATCGCCTCATATCGGTCTAACATACTGCCTCCGTGATGCGGGGAATGCCGGCGTAGTCATACAGCGGATGAATCTCCCGGAAGCCGTTTTCCGCCAGAAGCGCGGCCACCGCGGCATGCTGGTCATGTCCGGTCTCCATCAGCAGCCGGCCGCCGGAGGTGAGATGCGAGGGCGCTTCCTTCGCAATGCGCCGGTAGAAATACAGCCCGTCCGGGCCGCCGTCCAGCGCCATCATCGGTTCGCGGCGGACTTCCTCCTGCAGGGTTTCACAGACAGCCGACGGAATGTAGGGCGGGTTGCTGACAATCAGGTCAAAAGGACCTGAATCGATGTCCGTGAACAGGTCCGAGCGAACAAACCGCACCTGTGCGCCCAGCCGCATCGCATTTCGCGCAGCGACCGCCAGCGCTTCCGCGGAGAGGTCGCTCCCTGTGACAGGCGCGCCGGGCAGGGCAAGCGCAACGGAAACGGCGATGCATCCGCTTCCGCAGCACAGGTCCAGAACCCGCGGGGCAGGCAGATCCTGCAGTCTGGCGATGGCATGCTCGGCGAGCAGCTCCGTCTCGGGCCGGGGGATCAGCACATCCATGCAGACTTCAAAGTCGTATCCCATGAAGGACTGGGTGCCCAGGATCCACTGCAGCGGTTCGCGGTCAAGCCGTCGGCGGCAGAGCGTTTCGTATTCGTGGAGCGCGGCTGCGCTCAGGCGCGAATCCGTGTCCAGGCGCAGGGAGAGCGCGTGCTTCCCAGTCACATGGGCCAGCAGCGCGGCGGCGTCGGTCAGCGGATCCGGGATCCCCGCAGCCTCAAAGCGCCTGGCCTGGGCCAAAATCAGGGCCCTGGGCGTGAGAGCGTCTGTGTTCATGCGCTCTGCTTGTAGGCTTCGGGATCCGAATCCCGGTAGGTCTGCAGGATCGCCCAGCCCTCCGGCGTGCGCGGCGCGTCCTCCGGCAGGCCGTGGAGCGCGGCGTTCATCGCGCTGATGGCGCATTCCAGCATCCCGTCATCCGGGCGCCGGGTGGTGAGCCTCTGCAGCTGCAGACCGGGCCAGCGAAGAATGTGCGCCAGCTTCGAATCGGAGTGGGCCAGGCCCTTCAGCGTCTCATAGCTCAGGCCGGCCACCAGCGGAAGCATCAGCAGGTGCACCAGGAGCCGCAGGAAGTAATTGCTGATGGGCCAGACAGAATTCAGAAAAGTAAAGAGAATGATGCTGATGGTCATCGTGATCAGCAGGAAGGCTGTGCCGCAGCGGGGATGCAGGGTGGTGAAAGTCTGTGCGTTCTCCGGCGTCAGCGGAAGCCCTGCCTCGTTACAGTAAACAGTTTTGTGCTCGGCGCCATGATACTGGTAAGTCCTGCGAATGTCGGGCACCAGGGCGATGAGACCCATGTAGGCCACGAGAATGGCCACCTTGACGGCGCCGCTGAGCAGGGAATAGGCCCAGGCGGGCATGCCGGCGTTTTTCATCAGCTGTTCAAT
>CAMKAE010000189.1 GCA_946410395.1 uncultured Clostridia bacterium | reverse complement strand
CCGATCACCGCCACGGTTTTGTGCTCACTGGCGGTGCCCAGGGCCTTGTTGAAGCCGTGAATGCTCGACACGGAGGCGCCCATGCACTCGGTGGTCTCAATGGCGCTCAGCGGCGCGACAGCGCCGAGGGTGTAGCAGCCGATGTCGCCCAGCACGGTGCACTTGTTGCGGCTCAGGGTGTAGAACAGGCCGCGGTGCGGGCAGCCGGCGCACATCACCGGCGGCCGGGCAGGAATGGGCTCGTCCAGGGCGACGCCCGTAGCCTTGAAGTAGCCCAGGGCGGTGGCGACGGCGTTCTGGCTCAGCTCGCCCTCGAGGGGGAAGATCTCCTTGCCCACGGGATTCAGGCCGATGTTGCGGCAGTGCTCCTCGATGAAGGGGTCGAGCTCCTCCACCACCATCAGCTTTTCCACCGACGCGGCGAAGGTTTTCAGCTTTTCCACCGGCATGGGCCAGATCATGCCCAGCTTGAGGACGGGATAATCGTCCCCGCAGGCTTCCTTGACATACTGGTAGCAGGTGGAGGAGGTGACGATGCCCACGCTGTGGTCTTTTCCCTCTTCGACCCGGTTCAGGTCGGTCTCCTCGGCCAGGGCGGTGAGCTTGCGCATGCGCTCCTCGACCACGGGATGGCGGCGGATGGCATTGCCGGGCATCATCACGTATTTCGCGATGTTCTTCTCATAGGGCTTTTCGGGCGGTGTGACGCGCTCGCCGGTCTCCACCACGGACTGGGAATGGGCGATGCGGGTGCACATCTTGAGGAAAACCGGGGTGTCATACTCCTCGGAGAGCTCGTAGGCCTTTTTGGCAAAGGCAAGAGCCTCCGCGGAGTCCGAGGGCTCGAGCATGGGGACCTTGGCGGCCTTGGCGTAGTGGCGGGAGTCCTGCTCGTTCTGGGAGGAGTGCATGCCCGCGTCGTCGGCCACGGCGATGACCATGCCGGCGTTGACGCCGGTGTAGGAGATCGTGAACAGGGGGTCCGCCGCCACATTGAGGCCCACGTGCTTCATGCCGCAGAAGGAGCGCTTTCCGGCCAGGGAGGCCCCGAAGGCCGTCTCCATGGCCACCTTTTCGTTGGGCGCCCACTCGCAGTAGATCTCGTCGTACTTCGCGGCCTCCTCGGTGATCTCCGTGCTCGGGGTCCCCGGGTAGCTGGAGACCACCGCGCAGCCGGCCTCGTACAGGCCCCGCGCGGCAGCCGCGTTGCCCAGCAACAGTTTTTTCATCGTCTCATTCCTCCGGATTGTTTTCGTCCTGAACAGGGGCGAGGCCCATGCGCTCGATGAGCTCCTGCATGGCGCCCCTGGGGCTGTCGGTGAGAATATTCCGCCGCACACGGCTGATGGTGGCGCTGCTGGCGCCGGTTTTCTCCAGGATCTCCGCGTACACCCGGTCCTGCAGCAGATATACGGCCACATCGAAGCGCTGCTCCATGCTCCGAAGCTCGTTGGGGGTGCACAGGTCGTCGAAGAAGCGCTTGCATTCGTCGATGCTCTTGAGCTGCATGATGGCGTCGTAGAGCGCGTCGCTCCGGTTTTTCTTGCTTGCCCTGGGCATGTCGTTCATCTCCTTGCGCGAGGTATTCGTCGGTGATAGTTTAACACACCATTGCGCGAAAGTAAACGGAAGAAATGCATTTTTTCGGTACTCCGGGCGTGCCGTGGCGGAAAAAAGGCTTGCGGATGCGCGGAAAATATCGTATGATAACAGAAAGAACGAATCTGCGGGAGGAGTGGGGTCCATGGGAGACAGCATACCGGTTCCCCATGATGCCCTCCTGATCCTGCAACGCCTCAACGCGGCGGGCTTTTCGGCCTATGTGGTGGGCGGATGCGTGCGGGACAGCCTGCTGGGACTAACGCCCAAGGACTGGGACATCTGCACGTCGGCCACGCCGGCGCAGACGGAGGAGACGCTCCGGGACTTTCACCTGGTGGAGACGGGCCTGAAGCACGGCACCGTCACCGCGGTGGTGAATCATGTGCCCTACGAGGTCACGGCCTACCGCATGGACGGGGACTATTCGGATCACCGGCATCCCGACGCCGTGACCTTCGTGTCGGATCTGCGGGAGGACCTGAAGCGCCGGGATTTCACGGTCAACGCCATGGCCTATCACCCGGACGAGGGCCTGGTGGACCTGTTCAACGGACGGGAGGACCTGCGGCGGGGGATCATCCGCTGCGTGGGGGATCCCGCGGAGCGCTTCGGAGAGGACGCCCTGCGGATCCTCCGGGCCCTGCGCTTCGCCTCGGTGTACGATTTTGCCATCGAACAGGAGACGGCGGAAGCCGCGCGCCGCATGGCCGGGGACGTGAACCGGGTGGCCGGGGAGCGGATCCGGGCCGAGATGGCCAAGCTGCTCTGCGGAAAGGGCGCGGAAAAGATCCTGCGCGATTTTGCCGGGGTGGTGACCGCGGTGTTCCCGGAGCTGGCGCCGATGGTGGGCTTTGACCAGCGCTCGCCCTGGCACCGCTATGACGTGTGGGAGCACACGGTCCGGGCGGTTGGCGCCGTACCGCCCACGGAGGCGCTGCGCTGGACGATGCTCCTCCACGACAGCGGCAAGCCCGGGGCCTACACCGAGGACGCTGCCGGCCGGGGCCACTTTTACGGCCATGCGAAGGGCTCCGTCGTCATCGCGGAGGCTGTCTGCGGGCGGCTGCGCATGGACGCCGCCACCCGGGACCGGGTGCTAACGCTGGTGGAACACCACGACATGGAACTCTCTCCGGAGCCCAGGCGCATTCGCCGCCTGCTGAACCGCTTCGGCGAGGAGATCCTGCGGCAGCTGATCGCCGTGCACCGGGCCGACCGCCTCGGGAAGGGCACGGAAGCCGCGGAGGAGATCGAGGCCTGGACGCGCGGGATGACGGACGCGCTGGCGGGGGTGCTGGCGGAAAGCCCCTGCGTCACGCTCAGGCAGCTGGCGGTCACCGGCGGCGACCTGAAGGCCGCCGGCATGGCGCCGGGGCCGGCGATGGGAGAGACGCTGCAGCGGCTGCTGGAGGCCGTCATGGCCGAGGAGCTTCCGAACGAGCGGGAAACGCTACTCAGACAGGCAAGAATCTGGCAACATCTCGAATAGACACAGAACAAGGAGGAGGATCACCATGGAACTGCGCACCGCTTCCTCGCCCCGCGATGTGAAGCACTACGACACGGCGCGCCTGCGGGAGGAATTCCTGATTCAGGGGCTGTTCCCGGCAGACGACGTGAAGATGGTCTACAGCCACATCGATCGGATCATCACCGGCGGCTGCATGCCGGTGAACAAGACCCTGACCCTTGCGGCCGGGGATGAACTGCGGGCGGAGTACTTCCTGCAGCGCAGGGAGATGGGCATCATCAACATCGGCGGCCCGGGCAAGGTCAGCGTGGACGGCACGGTGTACAGCCTGCGCAACCGGGACGGCATCTACATCGGCCGCGGGTCGAAGGACATCGCCCAGTGCAGCGACGATCCCGCCTGCCCGGCGAAGTTTTACTTCAACTCCTGCCCGGCCCACAAGGCGTATCCCACGGTGTACATCCGGCCCGAGGACTGCGTGAAGCAGGAGCTGGGAACCCTGGAGACCTCCAATCACCGCACCATCTGCAAGTACATCCTCCCCGGACAGGTGGAGAGCTGCCAGCTGGTGATGGGCATGACCCATCTGGAACCCGGCAGCGTGTGGAACACCATGCCCTGCCACACCCACGACCGCCGCATGGAGGTCTACCTGTACTTCGACCTGCCCGAGGACGCCTTCGTGATGCACTTCATGGGGGAGGGCCAGGAGACCCGCCACATCATCATGCGCAACGAGGAGGCTGTCATCAGCCCCTCCTGGAGCATTCACTCCGGCGCGGGCTCCCGCAACTATACCTTCATCTGGGGCATGTGCGGCGAGAACCAGGACTTTGACGACATGGACGGCATTGCCACGAAGGACCTCAAGTAAGACAGCAAAGGAGAAGAGAACGATGAGCAAGAACCCCTTTTCACTGGAGGGCAAGATCGCCCTGGTCACCGGCGCTTCCTACGGCATCGGCTTTGCCATCGCCAACGCCATGCACGCGGCCGGCGCAAAGATCGTGTTCAATGACATCAAGCAGGAGTTTGTGGACAAGGGCCTGGCCGCCTATGCTGAGAAGGGCATCGACGCCAAGGGCTATGTCTGCGACGTGACCGACGAGGACGCGGTCAACGCCATGGTGAAGCAGATCGAGACCGAAGTCGGTACCATCGACATCCTGGTGAACAACGCCGGCATCATCAAGCGCATCCCGATGATCGAGATGACCGCGGAGCAGTTCCGGCAGGTGGTGGACGTCGACCTGAACGCGCCGTTCATCGTGTCCAAGGCGGTGATCCCGTCCATGATCAAGAAGGGCCACGGCAAGATCATCAACATCTGCTCCATGATGAGCGAGCTGGGCCG
>CAMKAE010000188.1 GCA_946410395.1 uncultured Clostridia bacterium | reverse complement strand
TCGGAATAATCGCCGTCGGCCATCACCAGCTGCAGGGTGAGGCGGTATTCGCCGTCGGGCAGCACGGCGCCCAGCGCGTTCTCCGCGCGCAGCGTCAGGCTCAGCGCCTCGGCGGCCTCCTCCGTCTCCACCAGGGTGAAGATCTCGCTCTCGGTCAGCAGATCCAGGGTCGCCTTCAGGGTGCCGGGCCCGGACAACGCGCCCTCAATGCGGAGCTCCGGGGCTTCGGGGGAAATCTTGTTTCCGGAGGTCACCACCGCCGTGATATAGGGCGCGGGCTCCCCCACCGTGACTTCGGCCGCAGCGGTCTGTCCGTTCCAGCGCAGGGTCAGCAGAGCCTCGCCCGCAGGGGCGAACACGCCTTCATAGGTGCCGTTCCACCAGGTATAATTGGTGCCCGCGCCGCATTCCGCCTCCGGCAGGATCACGGAGAGCAGCGTGCCGTCCTCGCGCTCCAGCGTGATGGCAGCGGCCCCGGCCTCCGGCAGCGTGAAGGCAATCAGACAGGAGCGGGCAGGCCGGATCTCATCCCCCATCAGGGAGACGGACAGCTCCGCGGCACCCTCGCCCAGCGCCGCCACGGGCAGCAGCAGGATCAGGACCGTCAGCAGGGCATAAAGTCGGCGCATAGCATCAGCCTCCAGTGTGTGCTTCTGTGTCGGTGCTATCATAACAGAAAAGTGGCGGAAAATCCATAGACTTCATCATATTGTAACACTTGGGTCACGAGCCGGCGCTGACGACAAAGCAGCTGTAAGCGCTGTTGAGCGACAGGGACGCGTCGGAGAGGCCGGCGTCCCGGAGCATGTCAAAGACCGCGGCGCTGCCGTCCCGGCTCAGGGAGAGAAAAAGCGAATCCGTGCAGTAAAGGCGGAACTCAGGTGTGCGCGCCCGGGCGCAGGCAAGCATATAGTCCGCCGCCTCCTGCCTGGTTTCGCAGAAGGCGAATGCGTCATAATAGTGCAGGCCCTGCAGCGTGATGCGTGTGTTGCCGGAGATAACGTAGCTGTAAGTCCCGCTGAGGCCGCAGCGGTACAGGATCTCACTGACCGGCGTCAGGTCGCCGGAGAGGTCCAGGCTGCCGCCGCAGAGGAAGGTGACCTGCGCGGGCCGGTCAGCCAGGGCACTGCGCAGGTAGGTCTGCAGGTCAAACAGGTTGCCGATCTCGGTCAAAGGCGGCACATAGGCGAGGTCCTTCAGGGTCACGGTCCTGCTCGCATCCGAATAGGCGTAGGTGTTCGGGTTGGCCAGATGGCTGCGCGCCAGCATGCGCTCCAGTCCCGCGCGCCGGTTGGCGAAGAGCTGCGTGCCCAGCTCCTGCGTAAAGCCCAGCTTGATCTCGGCGGGCGGCTGCGTCCCGGCAAAGGAGTTGATGAAGGCGAGCGCCTCCTCCTCCGTGGCACAGAAGCGGAAGTGGGCATGCTGACGGAGCGCGACGATCTCCAGCGTGTCCTGCGCGAAGCTCCACTGGTACTCCTCGATGCCTGCGCTGTAGATGACGGCGCTGAGGCGGTCCAGACTGCCCCACACATTCAGGGCAGCGGGGACCTGGAGCTGGCAGCAGGATCGGGACGCGGCGAGCGCCGCAGCCAGCTGCTGCTCAATCGCGCTCCAGCTGTCGGCATCGGCCAGCCAGATCTCGGCCGGCTTCAGACCAGCGTCCTCGGCGTCCGCCACCGTGAAGGGCAGCACCTGCGCGCGCCACTCGTGGTCCCAGGCCAGGCGCCGCGCGCCCACATTGAAGTACAGGTAAGACGGCGCCTCGGCCCGGTCGTCCCAGGTGACGTCCACCATGGTCCACTTGCCGTCCAGGCGCACCGCGTTCCACATATGATTGCCCCGGGTGCCGTCCGTATCCGTCGCGACGCCGTGGACATGGCGGCACGGAATGCCGGCCAGCGTGCAGAGCAGGTAGAAGGCGTCCGCATAGCCGTCGCAGTCCGCCTGTCCGTTGAGCAGCGCGCCGATGGCGTTGTCATTTTCGCCGTAGGGGCCGTCGTTGCGGGTGTAGGTCACATGGCGGCAGAGCCAGTCGTGCAGCTGGCGCTCCTGCTCCAGCGGCGTGCCGGAGACGCTGCCGGCGATCTGCATGGCGGCGGAGAGCGCGGCCTGCTCGCGGCTGTTCAGCCGTCCCGTCGCGCCGCCGCGCACGGCGTTGGCGATCCTGCGCCCCGCGTAAAGCTCAAGCCCGGTGATCCGGAGCGTCCCTCCGTTCCGCTCCCGGGTGTAGCTGTATTGAAAGGAAGTGACCCCGCAGGCGGAATACAGGCCTGTCAGCAGGGTACTGTCCTCGCCGAAGAACGTGTCATAGACGGCCTGGGTGCAGGAAATGCTGAAGGGGACCGTCCCGGCGTCCACCGCGTCGGTAAAAGCGCGGACAAAAGCGTCAGCGCTCTCGGCCCGCGCTCCGGCCGCCGTGGCCGGAACCGCGCCCAGCAGCAGCGCCGCCGCGCAGCACAGACAGACAAGCTTCCGCAGCATGCCATCACCTCCGGGTCAATTCACCCTACCATTATACGGAAAAAGCGCCGCGATGACAATTCTCAGATTGTAAAAACTGCACAGCGCACAGCAAAAAACCGCGGAGCAACCAACTCCGCGGCAGATCTCGGGATTCACGCGCTGCCCGTTCCGAAAACAGCAGCATCACCCCGCACCCTCAATTCCGAATTCCGAATTCCGAATTCCGAATTCTCAATACGCTTTCGCAAAATACATGACCTTCGCTGCCTTCTTGCCGCAGCACACGCAGGTGTCGCCGAAGCGCTGGGCCTCCTGGTCGAAGGGCATGTTGCGGCTGGTGGCGTTGAAGCGCTCCTTGATCGTGTCCTCGCAGGCCCGGTCGCCGCACCACATGGCCTTGGCGAAGCCCTGGTTGACGGCTTTTTCCAGTTCGTCCATGTTGTGCACGGTGTAAGTGTGCGCGTCGCGGAAAGTCTTGGCCTGGTCATACAGGCACTGCTGGATCTCGTCCAGGAGCGCCTTCACGGCATCCGCCAGGCCCTCCAGCGGCAGGGTGGTCTTCTCGCAGGTGTCGCGGCGGAACACGGTGACGACGCCGTTCTCCAGGTCGCGGGGGCCGACCTCCAGGCGCACGGGCACGCCCTTGAGCTCCCAGTCGTTGAACTTGAAGCCCGCGCTGACCGTGTCGCGGTCATCCAGCTTCACCCGGATGCCGGCGGCCTTCAGCTCGGCGAAGAGCTTCTCGCAGGCCTCGCTGACGCCGGGTTTGTGCGCCGCGATGGGCAGGATCACCGCCTGGATGGGCGCGATCCGGGGCGGCAGGCGCAGGCCGCGCTCGTCGCCGTGGGTCATGACGATGGCGCCGATCAGCCGCGTGGAGACGCCCCAGCTGGTCTCCTCCGCGTACTGCAGCTTGCCTTCCTTGTTCTGGAACTGGATGCCGTAGGCCTCGGCAAAGTTGGTGCCGAAGTTGTGGCTGGTGCCGGCCTGCAGGCTCTTGCCGTCCTGCATCATGGCCTCCATGGAGTAGGTGGCCCGGGCGCCGGCGAACTTCTCCTTGTCGCTCTTCTGGCCGACATACACCGGCAGGGCCATCACGTCCTCGGCGCACTCGCGGTAAACCTCGAGCATCTCCAGGGTCTTGGCCTGGGCCTCCTCGGCGGAGGCGTGCATGGTGTGGCCCTCCTGCCAGAGGAACTCACTCGTGCGCAGGAAGGGCCGGGTGGCCTTCTCCCAGCGCATGACAGAGCACCACTGGTTGTAGTTCATCGGCAGGTCGCGCCAGGTCTGCACCCACTTGGCGAACATGGTGCAGAAGATGGTTTCGGAGGTGGGGCGGATGGCCAGGCGCTCGGTGAGGGTCTCGCCGCCGCCCTGGGTGACCCAGGCCACCTCGGGCGCGAAGCCCTCCACGTGCTCGGCCTCCTTCAGCAGCAGGCTCTCGGGGATCAGCATGGGGAAATAGACGTTCTCCACGCCCTTTTCCTTAAAGCGGGCGTCCATCTCCGCCTGGATCCGCTCCCAGATGGCATAGCCGTAAGGCCGGACGATCATGCAGCCCCGGACCGGCGCGTAGTCGCACAGCTGGGTCTGGGTGATGACGTCGGTGTACCACTGGGAGAAGTCCTCGCTGCGCGGGGTGATGAAGCTGACAAATTCCTGCTTGTTTTCCTTCTTGGCCATGGGTTCTCTCTCCTCCTGTTTTCGGGCAAGGGCATGAAAAAGCCTTCGCCTCTGTTTGCTGCAGGGACGAAGGCAGTGTTTCGAAAAAACTGCGTTCGCGGTACCACCCGGCTTGACGCTCTTTCGGAGCGCCCTCTCGTTGCATCCTTTCACGGGGATGGGGCGGCGGGGATTGGCCGCGGCTCGGGGCTGGGAGGGTCATCCGCTCCGCCGTGCGCCTCTCACCGCCGCGCGCTCGCTTCGGGCATCCCGGATGGCCAGGCCCGTCATCGCCTGTGAGGGCATCATAGCACGAATCGGTTGGAAATGCAAGGGTCAGATCACGCG
>CAMKAE010000187.1 GCA_946410395.1 uncultured Clostridia bacterium | reverse complement strand
TCCTCCGCCCGAATGACGCTGGCCACGCGCACGATGTTGCCGTTCAGGGCCTCCTGCGCACGGCGGACGGCGTTCTCGCCGGCCTCGTGGGTGATGATGACCACGTCGGCCAGACCGTCCTTGCCGTCCTTCTGCCGCACGGAGGCGATGGAGATCCCCTCCTTGGCGAAGGTGTCCGCCACGTGGGCCAGCACGCCCGGGCGGTCCTCCGCCTTCATCCGGATGAAGTAGCGGCTGCGCCAGTCTTCGTTGAACACGAAGGCCGGATCGGGTTCTGCGGTGTTGCGGAAGGAGGGCCTTGCGGGCGGGTTGCCCATGGCGGCGTGGAGGATGTCCCCGCAGATGGCGCTGGCGGTGGGCTTGTCCCCGGCGCCGCGCCCCTGCAGCATCATGTCCTGGCAGAAGGCGCCGTGGATGTAGATGGCGTTGAGGGAGCCGTCCACCCGGGCCAGGGGATGGCTGTCCGGCAGAAAGGTGGGATGCACCCGCACCTCCACCGTGTCCCCCGTGCGCTTGCCGATGGCCAGCAGCTTCAGGGTGTAGCCCATCTCCTTGCCGAAGGCGATGTCTTCGGCGGTGATGCCGGTGATGCCCTCGCGGTACACCTTGTCATAGGGCACTCGGCCGTGGAAGGCGATGGAGGAGAGGATGGACAGCTTGTAGGCGGCGTCGAAGCCCTCCACATCCGCGGCGGGATTGGGCTCGGCCAGGCCCAGGCGCTGGGCGTCCGCCAGCACCTCGGCGTAATCGCCGCCCTCCCGGGTCATGCGGGTGAGGATGTAGTTGGTGGTGCCGTTGACGATGCCCATCACCCGGTCGATGCGGTCGGCCTCCAGGGACACGGTGAGCACCCGGATCACCGGGATCACGCCGCCCGCGCTGGCCTCATAGTAGAGCCCCGCGCCGCTCTTGCGGGCCGCAGCGTCCAGCAGGTGCCAGTTCAGGGCCAGGGCCATCTTGTTGGCCGTCACGACGGTCTTGCCGTTCTCCAGCGCCTTCTGCATGAAGCGGGCCGCGGGCTGCTCGCCCCCCATGAACTCGCACACGATGTCGATGGCGGGATCGGTCAGCACGTCGTCGGCGCTCTCGGTCAGAATCTCCCGGGGCACGTCCGTGCGGGCCAGCGGAATGCTCAGCACCAGCGCCTTTGTCACCTGCAGGTCGATGCCGTCCCGGGCCAGGATCTCATCGTGCATGTCCTGCAGCAGATGCCAGACCCCGCCGCCGATGTTCCCGCAGCCCAGAAAACCCAGCCTCACCGTCTTGCTCATGTCCCTCTTCCTTTCGTCGTCTCAGCTTTTTCAATAACTTTTGTTTCAGTTCAGGCGGCCGTGGCACCGGCCGTAGGTGCGGCCGCTGCCGCAGGGGCAGAGGTCGTCGGGCTTGAGGCTGCTGCCCATGTCCCGCAGCTCCGCGCCGGTGCGGCCCTTTGCGCCCCAGAGGGGGAGCTGGTCCACACAGCGGCGCAGCACCCATTTGCGGCCGTCCGTGACCTGCCCGTCGGGGAAGGCCTCCGCCAGCGCGTCCACCGCCGCGTCGAAGCCCTTCTCCTGAAGCGCCATCAGCGCCTCCTCCAGGTACCAGGCCAGCTCATCCGGATCCAGTCCCGCCTCCGCGGCCACATCGCTCAGCAGGGAGGCGCCGCTGTTCGTCAGGGGAACGCTGCAGCCCGCGAAGGTGAAGATCTCGTCCAGCGGCACGATCTTCCAGTTGTACCCGTGGAGCGTGCAGAGCTGCTGGTCCTGCCAGAGGGACTCCGGGTCGTCGCACAGGTCCGAGAGCAGGTAAACCTCGCCGTCCGGCGTCCGGTATATGCCCCGCATGCCGTTCCAGCGCACATAGAGCCCCAGCAGCGGATCGGTTTGGTGCTCGTCCGAGTCCTCCCTGTCCGCCAGCGTGTTCAGCACGGTGCCGATGGGCGCGATGCCGTACAGGTTCAGCATGACGGTGATCATCTGCAGCACCTGGCTCTCGGTCTCGAGCATGTCCCAGTCGTTCTCGCCGGCTGAGAGCACCGGCGCAAAGTCCGGCAGCACGTGCCAGGCGTGCCGGTCGCGCCAGGCCAGGCCGAAGCGCCTGAGCTCCTCCAGGGCCTCCTTCAGGTCGTCGTCCGCGTTGACGTCGCGGATCGCGATCTGCCAGGAGCCCTTGTCCGGGAAGGGGTTCGCCTCGTCCTCGTCCGCCAGGGCCTCCATGCCGTTGAGCCCCAGGCAGGTGCGGAGGATGCCGGGCGCCGCGTGGAAGGCATCCTCCGCTTTTTCGGCCCACTGGGCTTTGGTGAAGGATTTCCCGCCCGAGTCCACCGCTTCGACCCCCAGGCGCATGGCGCTGTCGGCGATCACAGACGCCGGCTGGGCCAGGAGCAGGTCTTGCATGGTCTTCATCTCGTCATGCCTCCCGGGTCCATCCCCGCAGCAGCGGAAGCGCCGCGGCCGCGTCGGCCTGCCAGTCGGCGCTGTTGCCCTCGACGCTGACGCAGCCCTTGTAGCCCGAGGCGCGCAGGGCGGCGAACAGCGACGCGTGGAGCGCATCCGCGGCCACCGGCCAGCGCCGGCCCTCCTTCAGGGCCACATGCACATGCCACACGCCGCCCAGGCGGACCAGGTCCGCCGGATCCTCTCCGGTCAGGGCGATGTGATAGCTGTCCGCGAGCAGGCCCACCGCCGGGTGGTCCGCCGCGGCGGCCAGGGCCGCGCCCTCCGCCACGGTGTTGATCATGTTGGTCTCCCCGGGGTTCAGGGGCTCGATGGCCACGCGCAGGCCGTTGGCCGCGCACACGTCCCCGATCAGGCGTGTCACCTGCACAAGCCGGCGGAAGGCTGTCGCGTACGGGACCTGCTCCGGCCGCTTCCGTGCGCCGCCGGAGCCGAAAACCACCAGCTCCGCGCCCAGCGCCCGCACCCGGGGCAGTGCCGCCTGCAGCCAGGCCGCCACTCGGTCCGCCCGCAGATCCTCCCCGCACAGCGGCAGGCTGCCGGGGAAGAGACAGTTGCAGCGCCTCACCGGGAGACCGGTCCGACGTACCTGCGCCAGCGCGTCGGCAAACGCTGTCTCCGACAGGGCCGCAATGCCCGTCACCGGCGGCTCCAGATAGTCAAATCCCAGGGCTTTGGCCTCTCCGGCCTTCTCCAGGCCGGCGCACAGTCCGATGTCGATCACGGGCGCACCCTCCTCCGCAGATTTGTTCCCTCTGATGATACCGCATCAGGCGTTAGATTTCAACCTTTTCTTTGCGGATCGGCCGACGGCGTCGGTTGACAGGGCACGACGGCTGTGGTATTTTTACCATCAGAACGACAAGGAGGGACATCACCATGCGAAAAATCGCCGTTCCGGTCTGTCTGATGCTGCTTCTGGCCCTGCTGCCCGCCGCCGCCCTGGGGGAGGCCGCCGCGGCCATGACGCCCTGCAGCCTGGAGGGCATTCCGTTCCGGGTGTGGAGCGACTGGGAGCCGCAGGAGACCGGCGACGACTCCCTGGTATTTTACGGCACCCACGCGGACCCCGCCTTCGACGGCTATCTGCTCCTGGTGGCGGAGGACAGCGCGAACATGACGGATATGACGGCGGAGATGATCCTGCGCAACTTTGCCGAGGGCATCGGCGCGGAGATGGACGAGGGCACGACCGCCGAGATGACCCGGGTCTGCGGCCGGGAGGGGCTGTTCCTCTCCGGCACGCTCTACGGCATGTTCCGTGTGGAGGGCTATCTCTGCCTGTCCGAATCCCGGGCGGTCGCCGCCCTGCTGGTGGGAAACGCGGACAATGACGCAGCCGTCCTGCGGGACATGCTGTTGGCGGTTCTCGGCGAACAGGACACGCAGGAGAGCACCGAGAGCGAGCTGAGCGCGGAGGTCGGAGACGAGGACACCTATGAGATCCTGGGCCTGGTCTGCCACATCCCCGCGGGCTGGCAGAAGACGCCCGGCGAGGGCGGCACGGTCTACTGGATGAAGACCGGGACCCCCGCCGACGGCCTGGTGATGGTCACCGCCGGCAGCCTCGCGGACTATGAGGGCGAGATCAACGCGCAGACGCTGGCGTCGGCCATGGATGAGCTTGCCGGCGCGCTCGACGAGGAGCCCGAGCTGACCAATACCGACCTGGGCGGCCGCACGGGTGTCTTCTTCTCGGGCAGTCTGTTCGGCTACGCGAAGATGGCGGGCTATTCCTGCCTGGCCGGGGACAGTCTGGTGACCGTGGCGGTGGCGGACGCGGTGTCGGAGCCGGAGGAACTGCAGGCCATGCTGATGACGGTTCTGGGGGAATAATCCTGAGCTTTGATGGATCTGTTCAGCCGCACGATTCGCTTTGGCTGAAGCCCCTCTGTCGCTGCGGCGACATCTCCCCGGCAAGCCGGGGAGACCGGGGACAGAGCCGTTTCAATCGTCTGTTTCTTGTAGGGGCGCCGCTTGCTGCGCCCCTTTGCCATGGCTGAAGCCCCTCTGTCGCTGCGGCGACATCTCCCCGGCAAGCCGGGGAGACC
>CAMKAE010000186.1 GCA_946410395.1 uncultured Clostridia bacterium | reverse complement strand
CCCAGCGCTTCAAACGCCTCCGTGACAAACATGAACGCCCGCTCGTCCTCCTCCCGGACGATGTCCTTGAGACGCGGCAGCTCGTTGCGCGCGATCACCGCCAGCACCATGGGCCGCTCCTGCATGCTGTAGCCGCCCCGGGCCTTGAGCTGGGTCGCGCCCCGGTCCATCTCCCGCAGGATGCGCTGCGTGATGCGCTCCCACTGCTCGCTGATGATGAAGCACGCCTTGTTGGCCGTGAAGCCCACCATCACCATATCGATGATCTTGGAGCAGACGTAGATGTTGATCATGGCGTAGAGCGTGGCCTCCGGCTCCTGGAAGGCAAAGCCCGCCGCCACCACCACCACAAAGTCCAGGGCAAACAGGAACATGCCCACACTGATGAAGGAGAACTTCCGGTGCACCATCCGGGCGGCCATGTCCGTGCCGCCGGTCGTCGCGCCGCCGCGCTGGATCAGCCCCAGGCCGATGCCCAGCAGGATACCGCCGAAGAGCGACGCCAGCAGCAGATTGTCGGTCATCACCCTCAGCGGGAGCAGGTCGATTGACAGTGAAAACAGCACCGTGGCGATCAGGGAGCGCAGCACAAAAATCGGGCCCGAGGACCTGTATCCGATCAGGAACAGCGGGATGTTCATCACCAGGCTCAGCGTGCCGATGGGCAGCTCCGTGCCGAAGTGCTTCAGCACAAGGTGATGCACGATCATCGCCACACCGGTGAGGCCGCCCGGCGCGATGTAGTTGTCGTTGAGGAAAAGCGGGTAAGCCGCGCCGGCGATGATGCTGCCCAGCAGGATCTGGACATACGCGATCATCACCTCCCGCCGCCAGAGGCGATCGCCGAGTTTACGGGTCAGGTTCACTTTTTTGTCCTCCGTGAGGGTTATCTGGGCTTTTATTCTGACACACAAACCTCTGTTTGTCAATCATTGCGCGGAGCATTCCGGCGAAAAGCCGCGCTCACCCCGCCAGCGCTTCAAAGGCCATGACCCACAGCGGGATGGCGGCGATGCAGGAGAGGGTGGTCAGCACGTTGATCGCGGACGCATAGGGGGCATCCTTGTTGTAGAGAATGGCCAGCTGATTGATGTTGGAGGCCGACGGCGCCAGGGCCCCCAGCAGTGGGATCAGCACCAGATCCCTGTCCAGCGGGACCAGCTTGACCGCGAGCGCAGCGGCTGCCACCGCCAGGCCCGAGGAGAGCACCATGCGGAAGAAGAGCACGCCGAAGACCCGCCGGTTCGCGAACATGCCCCGCAGCGTCATGCCGCCGATCACCGTGCCGGTGATCATCATGCTCAGCGGGCCGATCATGCCCGCCACGTCGCTGAAGGCCAGCGTCAGCGGCTCCGGCAGCTTCAGCCCCGTGAAGAGTGTAATCAGACCGGCCGCGATGGCCAGGATGTTCGGGTTCAGCACGACCTTTTTGAGGCTCGGCGCGCTCTGGGTGTCAAACATGCGCACGCACACCGTCCAGAACAGCACGTTGAACACCAGGATGTACGCGCTGGTGTAGATGACCCAGTCTTCCCCCTTCACGAAGGAGACCAGCGGGATGATCAGGTTGCCGACGTTGGTGAACATGACGGACGCGCGCTCCACCTCCGTGGCCTTCCAGGCCCTGCGCAGCACGGCCGAGATCAGGAAGAACAGCGCTTCAAACACCACAGCCAGCCCGGCCGCAATCAGCAGGCCCTCCCGGACCTGCGGCATGAGCTCCTTCTGAAAGGCGTTGAAGATCACGCAGGGGGTCACGAACCAGAGCGACAGCTTGGACAGCACCTTGCCGGTCTCCGCCTTCAGGACGCCGGTCTTCACCAGCGCAGCCGTCGCAAACAGGATCAGGAACAATTCGCCGATCTTCTCGGCAAGCGGTATGGCGATCATGGCTTGGCTCGCTCTCCTGTCATTTCGTCTCCGGCGGCATGGGGCGCCGGTCCAATCGCGCCAGGGTTTCCCTGCGCGCCTTCCAGTCCGGCAGGTACCGGGTCATCTCCGCGTGAAAGGCCACGGAGTGATCCGGATGCCGGAAATGGCACAGCTCGTGCACCAGCACGTATTCCACGCACGCCGGCAGCACCTCGGCCAGCAGGGTGCTCAGATGGATCTCCCGCTTCTGCGACTGGCAGGACCCCCAGCGGGAGCGCATGTTCCGGAAGCGGACGCAGGCTGCCCTGAGCCCCATGCGCTCCTCCCAGACCGGGAGCAGTTGCCGGATCAGCGCTTCCAGCGCCCGCTGGCGCATCACGATGAAGGCTCTCCCCGCCGGAACGCCGTCCGCTCCCAGCGTGACCGTGCGTCCCAGCAAGGGATGCCGCTCCCCGGGAGCGTATGCCGGCGTCCAGTCCATCAGCCGGGCTGCGGCGGTCCGGTCCATCCAGGCCTGCTGCCCGGCGAGAAAGTCCAGCGCCCTTTGCCTCGGAAGCCCCACGGGCACGGACAGCGCAAAGCCGTTGCGCTTCGCGTCCGGGCGGAGCGTCAGGCGCTTGCTGCTGCGCCGCGGCGTGATGGTCACGCTGTGCCCCGCGATCCGCACCGTCTCGTTGACGCACGGGGCCGTGCTTTCGCGCATCGCCGTTCTCCTCTCCACTGCAAAAGCCACGGAAGGGCTTCGACGCCTGTCCATGGCTTCAACACATCACACGTTCTCGAAAAAGGGCTCGCCGTCCTCTGTGCGCAGCACGCCGCCCTCAAAGTGCAGCGGCACGGGCTTGGCGATCATGTAGCGAAGGATCTCGTCCATGCGCACGCTCTCCTGGAAGGTCACCAGGGAAAAGCTGACGCCGTGCTTGTGCGCCCGGCCGGTGCGGCCGATGCGGTGCAGATAATACTCGTTCTCATTCGGCAGATCGAAGTTGATCACAGCCTCCACATCGTCCACGTCGATGCCGCGGGCCGCCACGTCGGTGGCGATCAGAATCGGGAAGCGGCCCTTCTTGAAGTCGCTCATCACCACGTTGCGCTTGCTCTGGGGGATGTCCCCGTGGAGGCAGCGCACGTCGTAGCCATCCTTCTGCAGGCGGCTGGTGAGGCGGTCCGTCATGAACTTCGTGTTGCAGAAAACCATGATGCGCTGATACACATCCGCGTCCAGCAGGTCGATCAGGTTGCTGATCTTCTCATTGTGCTCGGTTTTGATGACGTACTGGGTGATCTGGGGCCGGTCCTTCTTGGTGGCCTCCACGGTGATCTCCACCGGGTCATGCTGATACTTCCAGGCGATGGTCAGCACATCCTGGTTGGTGGTGGCGGAGAAGAGCACCAGCTGCCGGTCCGGCGGCGTGGCCTCGATGATCCGGGTGACCTCCTTGACAAAGCCCATGCTCAGCATCTCGTCGGCCTCGTCGAGGACCATGGTGTGCACGGCGTCCAGCCGGATGTTGCCGCGCTGCATGTGGTCCAGCAGGCGGCCCGGGGTCGCCACGACGATCTGCGGCTTTTTCTTCAGCGCGGAGATCTGCCGGGCGAAGGGCTGACCGCCGTAGATCACCGCGATGCGCACGCCCGGAATAAACTTGGCCAGCCGGGTCAGCTCCTCGGCGATCTGCACCGCCAGCTCCCGCGTGGGAGCCAGCACAACCTCCTGCACGCGCTCGTCCTTGAGCTGCACGTACTCCAGCATCGGGATGCCGAAGGCGCAGGTCTTGCCGGTGCCCGTGGGGGCCTGGGCGTTGATGTCCATCCCGTTCATCATCAGCGGGATGGTCTGTTTCTGAATGGTGGAGGGCTCGGTGAAGCCCATATCTTTGACAGCGCGGAGGATCTCCTTGGACAGATCCATTTCCTCGAAGCGCTGCGGGATTCTCTCAGGTTCGGACAAGTTAGACTCCTTTACTTTGAAAATACGGCGTATTTCCATCCATGGTGTTAAAAAGTACTTCGCACGATCTATTTATGGTTTTTCAGGCGGTATAGGCGCGGATGGCGCGGGAGAGCTGATCCGGGCAGGATGTGGTGCCCTGGCAGGGAACGCCCTGGAGCAGTTCGGCGACTTCATCCGCCTTCCGGCCGATCACCATGCGCGCCAGGCCCTCGGTGTTGCCCTTGCAGCCTTTGATGAATTTGCAGTAGGTGATGATGCCCTCGTCATCGATCTCCAGGTCGATGCCCGTGGAGCAAGTGCCGCGGCACTGGTAATGGTACATATTGTTTCCTCCGTAATCCTGTAAAAAGGGCGCTCCCCGAAGCCGGAGAGCGCCCGGATAACCGTCCGGATTATTCGATGACCTTGGCCACGACGCCGGAACCCACGGTACGGCCGCCCTCGCGGATGGCGAAGCGCAGGCCCTGCTCCATGGCGATGGGCGTGATCAGGGTGATCTCCATGTCGATGTTGTCGCCGGGCATCACCATCTCAACGCCGTCGGGCAGCTTGATGGTGCCGGTCACGTCCGTCGTCCGGAAGTAGAACTGCGGACGATAGCCGTTGAAGAACGGGGTGTGACGGCCGCCTTCTTCCTTGGTCAGCACGTACACCTGGCCGATGCAGTGGGTGT
>CAMKAE010000185.1 GCA_946410395.1 uncultured Clostridia bacterium | reverse complement strand
CGCCGCGTCCCGTGCAGGGCGCGGCGCTTTGTCATTCATCCCAGACGCCGGCGCCGATCTTCTCCGCCAGTGCGTCCTCCTGCTGCTGAAAAGGAATGTCCGGGTCGTACTCCACCGGGGCCAACACCCGGATCAGATGTTCTTTCTTGCTGATATGCACCGGGTAGAACTTCAGTTTGATGCCGCAGCGTTTCCAGGCCAGGGGGGCGATCAGCAGAAAACCCTTGCGCAGCTGCTTCGCATGGCTCTTGTAGCCGTTCACCTCCTGGGCGAAGATGGTGACGTTCTCGCCGCGGCCCAGGGCTTCGGTGCTCAGCTTGAAGGTCCGGGTGACCTCCTTGTCATAATAGACCGGGATGCCGGGGATTGTCTTCATGATGTGGGGGAGCACCAGGGCGGCGAGGTAGGGCACGGTGATGTTGTACAGCCAGTGCAGCTTGCTGTTGTGATCCCACCAGTGATCGATGCGCACATAGTTCGGAAGCGCCTTGCGGTCCACGGTGACGGCGCTGTACCAGGTCTGAGTATTGTCCCAGAGCTCGAAGAGGCAGGACATGATGACCGGGCCCGAGCCGCGCTCATGATTGGGGCAGAAGACGGCCGGGCTCCCGTCGTAGGGCACATCCCACTCGGTGCGGTATTTGCGCATGAACAGGGCGACAATGCGCCGGTAGAAGCGGAAGAGTCTCTTGGTTTTCATGGTCTGCTCAACTCCTGAATCAATGCTTGCGGGATGCCGTGACCGGCCAGGCCGGCCGTGAAGGCGGGCGGCGGCGGCGCGGTAAAGCGCATCGCGTCCCCGCGCACCGGGTGTCGGAAGGCGAGGGTCCAGGCATGCAGCATGAGCCGCGGGACCTTCAGTCCCCGCTCAAAGCCGTAGATGGGATCCCCGCAGACAGGATGGCCCAGGGACCGCGTGTGTACGCGGATCTGATGGGTGCGGCCGGTGAGAATGTGCACATCCAGCAGCGTGCAGCGGTCGCCCTCCGCCAGGACGGACCACTCGGTGACCGCCTCTCGGCCCTGGGGATCGACGGCCATCTTCTTCCGGTCCTTTTTGGAGCGCGCGATGGGCTGGTCGATCCTGCCGGCCGGGTCCGGCATCGTGCCTTCCACCAGGGCGAGATAGTGCTTCTCGATCTCGCGCTCCTGCAGCTGCCGGCTCAGCGCCAGCTGGGCGGCGTCGTTCTTGGCCACCAGCAGCAGACCGGAGGTATCCTTGTCCAGCCGGTGGACGATGCCGGGCCGCATGACGCCGCCGATGCCCCCGAGATGATCCATCGCGTGCAGCAGGGCGTTGACCAGCGTGCCGTCCTCGTTGCCTGCGGCCGGGTGCACCACCATGCCGCAGGGCTTGATCACCACGGCCAGATCGTCGTCCTGATACAGGATCTCCAGCGGGATATCCTGCGGCTGGGGCTCGGCTGGCCGGGGCGCGGGGATATCCAGGCGCACGGGGGTGCCCTCGGCGGGAACGGTGCCGGCTTTCGCGGCCGGCTTTCCGCTCACCAGGCAGTGCCCGTCGGCGATCAGGGCAGCCGCCCGGGAGCGGGTGATGGCGGCCCATTCGGCGAGCATCACGTCCAGCCGCCGGCCGTCCGCAATGCCCTCCACACTTCTCTCAACGGGTTCCATCTTGTTTCCTCCACTCCTCGGGATGCCGGATCAAGGACCACACCAGCATGGCGCAGCCGACGGTCAGGAAGATGTCCGCGACGTTGAAGACCGGAAAACGGAAGGCCAGGATCTCGAACATGTCGATCACATAGCCTGCGGTCAGCCGGTCGATGGCGTTGCCCAGCGCCCCGCCCAGGGCGAACATCAGCGCGGTCAGGGTGAATGTGCGGAATGGATACCCCCGCAGCAGCAGAAACGCCGCGGCGATCACCGCCAGGGAGAAGATCCCCAGCAGCCAGGGCATGCCGCTCAGCAGGCTGAACGCCATGCCGGTGTTCTTCTCCAGCCGCAGACCGATCACCGACGGGATCAGCGTCACCGGCGCCGTCAGGCGTACGGCCAGCAGCTTGGCGACGCGGTCCAGCGCCAGCACCGCCAAGGCGATCCAAACAGTCTTTTTCATGCAAACTTCCTTGCCGTACAGATTGACAGGGGGAGGGAGTGTGATATAATATGGCCGACAATCGAAAGGAGGGCATGCCGTGATCCGGATTCTGAACACAGCCGGCGCACCCGCCGCCATCGGCCCCTATTCCCAGGGGATCGAGGCCAACGGGACCGTGTACGTCAGCGGCCAGCTGCCGGTGGACCCCGAGACAGGGGAGCTCCTGCAGGGCTCGATCGCCGAGCAGACCGTCCGCAGCCTCCGGAACATCGAGGCGATCCTCGCGCAGGCCGGCTGCAGCATGGACCATGTGGTCAAGACCACGGTGCTGCTCAGGGACATGGCGGATTTCGCGGAGATGAACGGCGCTTATGCCGCCTTCTTCAAGGTCAATCCGCCGGCCCGGGCCTGCTTCCAGGTGGCCGGCCTTCCCAAGAACGCAAGCCTCGAAATCGAGTGCGTTGCGGTCAAAGACTGAAAGCGACAGGAGGAACAAACACAATGGAAATCACCAAGGAAACCACCATGGGCGAAATGCTCCGCTATGACATGGGCATTGCCGGCGTCCTGATGCGCAGCGGCATGCACTGCGTGGGCTGCCCCTCCTCCATCATGGAGTCCCTGGAGCAGGCCTGCAGGGTCCACGGTCTGGACCCGGATCAGGTGATGGACGACATCAACGCCTATCTGGACTTCAAGAAGGGCCAGACGGCTGAGGCCTGAAGCTTCAAAGCCCCCGCAGCGGGGCTTTTTTCATTGCGCCTGCAGGGAGCGGAGGGCGGTCAGGGCTGCGGCTTGTTCGGCCACCTTTTTGCTCTGCCCCACCCCTTGCGCAAAGACCGCGCCGTCGATCAGCACCGCCGCGGTGAAGACCGGGCTGTGGTCCGGGCCGCTGCGGCTGAGGATCTCATAGGTCGGTGTGGGCCTGCCCTGGCCCTGCAGCAGCTCCTGCAGCAGGCTCTTGGCGTCTTTCATCGGCAGCTCGGCGTCCTCCGCGCTGGGCCAAAGGCGGTCCACAAAGGCCCGGGCGGCCGCCATGCCGCCGTCCAGGTACACCGCGGCCAGCAGCGCCTCCATGGCGTCGCAGAGCACCGAAGGCTTGTCCCGGCCGCCGGAGAGCTCCTCGCCCCGGTCCATGATTAGCGCCTGCCCCAGGCCGATCCTGCGCGCGATGACGCTCTGGGTTTCTTCACAAACCAGCATCAGGCGCTTGTGCGTCAGGGAACCCTCCTGGTCCTGCACGTTTTCCCGGTACAGGCGCTCGGAGACGATGAACTCGAGCACTGCGTCCCCGAGAAATTCCAGGCGCTGGTTGTTCTCCGGCCCCATGGAGGGATGCGTCAGCGCCTGCCGCAGCAGGGCGGTGTCACGGAACGTATATCCGATGGCTTGAGCGAGCTGGTTCACGTTGATTCCTCCGGCATTGATGTAAGAAAGCGCAGCCCGCGGCGGGACTGCGCTGTCAGCGGAAGGGCTTTGCCTCACTTGTGGGCTTCGATGTAGTCCACCACGTCGCCCACGGTCTTCATCTTCATGATCTGGTCGTCCTCGACGGTGATGCCGAACTGGTCTTCCAGATCCATGATCATGACCATGATGTTGGCGCTGTCGGCCTTCAGGTCTTCCACAAGGCGGGTCTCGCGGGTGATGCCGGCGGCGTCCGCCTTCAGTTGCTGGGCGATCATGTTCTTGATGGTGTCAAACATGGGAATGAACCTCCTTCTGATGATAAAACGGATGAATGCTGCAAGCCTGCCGCGGGGCAGGGGATTGCCGTTGTCAGATGCCGGCCAGGCCGGTCTCGATGGTCTGGGGGACCTTGGCCTCGATCATGCGCACGCACTGGCCGATCGCGCAGGACAGGGCATGACCGTTGGAGGAACCGTGCGCCTTGACGACGGCCCCCTGGACGCCCAGCAGCGGCGCGCCGCCCACTTCGGTGTAATCCATGGCGGCCTTGACCCTGCGGAAGCCCGGCTTGGCGATGGCCGCGCCGATCTTGGAGCGGGTGTCCGCCATCAGTTCCTTCTTGATGATGCCCATGATGGTGCCGGCCACGCCTTCCATGAATTTCAGCACCAGGTTGCCGCAGAAGCCGTCGCAGACCAGCACGTCCGCCACATCCGCCAGCAGGTCCCGGGCCTCGACATTGCCCACGAAGTTGTAGGGCGCTTTTTCCATCAGCGGATAGGTTTCCTTGACCAGAGCGTTGCCCTTTTCAGCCTCGGCGCCGATGTTGATCAGGCCGATCCGCGGCTTGTCCGTGCCCATGACGCCCTTGGCGTACACGCTGCCCATCAGGCCGAACTGCACCAGGTAATCCGGCTTGCAGTCCACGTTGGCACCGCAGTCGATCAGCAGCGCGCCGCGCTTGCCGTTGGGCAGGATCGGCGCCAGGGCGGGGCGCTCAATGCCGGGGATCCGGCCCAGGCGGAACATGCCGCCGGCCAGCGTCGCGCCGGTGGAGCC
>CAMKAE010000184.1 GCA_946410395.1 uncultured Clostridia bacterium | reverse complement strand
GCTTCAGGGCACCATGTGCACATCCATCTGGTTGTACGGGATCCGGATCCCCGCCGCGTCCAGAGCCTGCTTGCCGTTCTCCAGCAGCGCAAAATACACGTCCCAGTAGTGCTCGTTCGTTGCCCAGGCCCGGATGACGTAGTTCATGGACGAGGCGGCGTATTCCTTCAGGTGCACCGCCGGGGCCGGGTCGGACAGGATGTCCGGCGTGGCGTCCACCAGTCCCTGCAGCACCCGGAAGACCTCGCGCATGTCGCTGTCATAGCTGACAGAGAAGGTCACCTCCAGGCGCCTGCGGCCCTCCCGGCTGAAGTTGGTGATCGGGGTGTTGGTCAGGTTGCTGTTGGGCATGGAGATGTGCTTGCCGTCAAAGGTCAGGATGTCGGTGTAGAAGGCGCCGATGCCCTGCACCGTGCCCTCCAGGTCGTTGACTTTCACATACTCCCCCACGGCGATGGGCTTGAGCATCAGCAGCATCACCCCGCCCACCAGGTTGCCCAGGGCACCCTGCATGGCCAGGGAGACCGCGACGCCGGCCGAGGCTACCAGAGCCACCACCGAGGTCACCGGAATGCCCATGACATGGACCGCCGTGAGGATCACGAGGATGTAGAGGACGATGCGGATGAGGTTCTGCAGAAAGCTTTTCAGGGTGGGCTCCATCCGGATCCGGTCGCTCTTCTCCAGGCGCCGGCGGGCCCACTTCGTGGCGAAATGGATCAGAATCAGGCCGATGATCAGCACCGCCAGTCCGGCCGCGACCTTCAGCCCGTTGGCCTTCAGCATGGTTAGGATCTCTTCCATGCGCAGTCCTCCTCAAACAAACCGGCGCGCCTGCCGGTGTCCGGGCAGGCGCGCCGTCTGTCGCTTACTTGTGCCCGTTGGGGGCGTTCTCCCAGGCGTATTGGATGGCCTGGGTGTTGAGATAGTACACGATCTTCGAGCCGTGCGTCTTGGAGTTGGTGAAATGCATGCAGATCTGGCCCGGCCAGTTGTTGGTGCTGATGTCGCCGGCGCCGTAGTTGTGCGGCACGCCGTAGAGCGCGCAGGCATAGGTGTGGGTGCCGATGGTGATCAGGCTCGGCCGGCGCTGATACAGGTTCTTGGTCTCGATCTCCTTGGGCTTGGTCACGCCGTAGATGGCGCACAGGCGCGCGGTGTCCGCCGCGGTCAGCGGCTCAATGTCGGCGTGATAGGCGCCGGCCCAGCGGTGTGCCCACCAGACGATGCCGGTCTTCACGTCGTAGACCTTCAGGTTGGCGCCGCGGGGCCACAGCTCCTGGATGCCGCCGGTGAACCAGTCGATCTTCTCCGCAGGATAGAGCACCATGCTCATGTCGCTGCCGTCATAGGTGCCCACCGGCACGGTGCCGAAGAGCGCGTGCTGGGTCTGGGAGCCGGCAATGCCGTCCACCATCAGGCTCTTGGCCTTCTGGAAGGCGCTGATCGCGGCCTGGACCTCCTCGGTGTAGGTAGAGGTCACGTTGCCGGCGTAATAGCCCTGGTCCTTCAGGGCCTGCACCAGCTTGCGGACCTTCTCACCGGTGGAGCCCAGCTTCAGGATCGTGTAGGACGCCTCCACCGCGGAGGTGTTCACCGTCACGCCCGTGCCGGTGCCGCTGGTCGTGGAGGGGGTAATGATGGTGGCGGGCACCAGGCTGCCGTCCGCCTGGCAGAGCTCCACGCAGTCACCCCGCAGCCAGCCTTCGCCGTGGGTGGTGGTCACCTTGTACCAGGTGTATCTGCCGGAGTTGGTGGTGGAGGTGGCCGAGTAGGCAAAGACCAGGTTCCGGGCAACCTGCCCCAGGGTTCTGCTGCTGCCGGGAGAGGGGCGGACGTTGACGCCGCCCTTGATCGTTTTGATATAGCCCTGCGTGCTGCTGGCCGCAGGCGCGGCGGTGATCTGCGGATTCGCCGCCAGGAAGGCCGCGTATTCCGCGGCGGTCAGCTCCTTGACGCAGGTGCCCAGCACCCACGCGGTGGTGTCGCCGTAGGAGATGTTGTACCAGGTGTTGCCGCCCGCGGTGGTCTTGGCGGAATAGGTCATGACCGTGCCCAGGGCGACCTGGGACAGGGCCTGAGAATCCCGCGAGGCGTTCTTGCGCAGATAGACCTTGTCCAGGACGGTCTGCACCACATAGACCGGAGGCGGCGTGGGCGTGGGCGGAGGCGTCGGGGTCTCCACCGGCACGCCGTTGCCCGCCAGGTAGGACGCCACCTGAGTGTCGGAGAGCTTCTGGACGCAGTCGCCGCGCAGGTAGCCCGTCTTGCCGTTGGCCTCGACCGGATACCAGTCGTAGCCCGATTCGCGCACCACCGCGCCGGTCATGGGCCACACGCTGCCCTTCTGCAGCTGGCCGATGGCCGCTCCGGCGGGCACCCTGCGGAAGTTGGTGTCGGGCTTGATCACCTGGATGTAGCCGTAGCCGCTCGCAGGCGTCGGCGTCAGGGTGACAGCAGGCGCCGGGGTCACGGTTTCCACGCCGTTGACATCCGTCAGCACTACGCAGTCGCCCCGGAGCCAGCCGGTGCGCCCGGAGGCCGCACGGACCGGATACCAGGTGTAATTGCCGCTGGTCCTCGGCGTCCCGGTCAGGGGCAGGATCACGTTCAGCGGGATCTGCTCCTGGGTGGAGCCGCCGGGATCCTTGCGCAGATTGACCTTGTCGGCGATGGTTTTCACATAGCCTGTGGTAACTGCCGGGGCCACCGTCGCCGGGGCCGGCGTACCGGTGCCGGTGACCAGCGAGCCGTCGGCGTTGCAGTAGGCGACGCAATCGCCCCGCAGATAGCCCCGGACATTGTTGACCTGAACATAGTACCAGTCATAGCCCGCCTCCGCCGTCGGAGCGGCCAGCAGGGGGCAGACCGTACCCCGCGTCAGCTGCTGGATGAGCTCGCCCGCGGGCTTGAGGCGGAGGTTCACGCCGCCCTTGGTGGTGATGACATAGCCCAGCACGGTCTGGCTGGCCGGCGCCGCGGTGACCGTGCCGCCCGGGGCGGCGGTAACCGTACCGGCCGGAGCAGCGGTGACCACGGGCTGCGTGCCGGCGGTGCCCGTCCGCTGCACGGCGTCGCCGCGCACATAGGCCACCGTGCCGTTATAGTACACCGGATACCAGACAAACCCGGCCACCACGGTGGCATTGCCCGCCAGGGGCAGCGTCGAGCCGATCGAATTCCAGGTGACCATGGACGCGCCGTTGGGCGTGTAGTACAGGAGGGTGGAGGCCAGCAGCAGGCGGACGTATTCACCCGTGCCGCCCGCGGGGGCCGCTGTGGCCGGAGCCGCCGTAACCGTGCCGGCCGGTGCGGGCGTGGGGGTCACAACCGCAGCAGGCGCCGCGGTGACCGTCGGCGTGGCAAAGCTGACCCCGTTCACGGTCACGAACTGCGCCATGATATAGCCGGTGACATTCAGGTAGGAAACCTTGTACCAGGGATCCGGATCATAGGACGCCGGGATCTCCAGGATGTACACCTCCGTGCCCCGGTCCACCTGGAACAGGCGGTAGGAGGACATGCTCGGCTCCTGGCGGATGTTGACGCCGCTGTTCTTGATGACGCCGATGGTGCCGCTGGGGGCCGCGTGCGCCGTGGTCACCGGACCCGTCACCGCCGTCGGCACGGGCACGGCCGTGGGCGCGGTGCTTGTCCCGGGCACGGCCGTGATCTCCGCCGTTCCC
Organism: uncultured Clostridia bacterium; assembly: GCA_946410395.1. Lineage (GTDB taxonomy): Bacteria > Bacillota > Clostridia > Christensenellales > Aristaeellaceae > RUG11272. The sequence continues at coordinate 864 of CAMKAE010000184.1, read as the reverse complement.
TTGACACACAGCGGGTTGCTCTCCCAGGCCACCGCCTCCGCCTCCGTCAGCAGCTCAAAATAGCCGCCGTGGATATAGCCGTAGTAGGTGTTGGAATGCTCGTAGGCCGGGTTCTTCAGCACAACCCGGTACCAGGTGACACCCTTCACGGTCTTTGTGGACAGGACAGTGGCCACCGTCCCCTGCTCCACCCTGAACCAGAACGCCGACGACGTGCTGGCTTCCTTGCGCACAGCCACATCCGTCGCGGTGGTCCGCCCGTATGTGCCCGCAGCCAAAGCGCTGCCCACCTGTGTGAAGGGCAGCAGGGCAAGCACCAGGGCAGCCGTGAGCATCACGGCGGCAAGCCGTTTCCATCTCAGCTTCATCCGGTATCACCTCAAGCCTGCGCGGCACCTTCCCCGTACAGGGAAAGCGCGCGGATATACAGCATTATTTTATTGCGAAACTATTACATTGTCAAGTCAAAAAGCGAAACATTCTTGGCGAAATTGTAAAAACCCGGCCTGTGGCAGCGCACAGACCGGGGATCCCGGGGCAGCGGAAAGTGCGGAAGCGGGCAACTCAGTCCTCGTCTTCCTCTTCCTCCGCCTCCTCGTCCATCTTCTCCAGGAACAGGTTGAACAGCTCCTCGTTGACGGCCTCGTCCTCCACGGGCTCATAGCAGTCCTCGCCGTTCTCGTCCCGGACCACCGCCATGAAAACGATCTCCGCCTCGTCGGGCTCCTCGCCCTCCTCCCCCAGCACCTCCAGGGCCAGGTAGGTGTCGTCGCGGTATTCCAGCACCGTCACCAGGCGGAAGCTGGCCTCCTCGCCGTTCTCGTCGATGAGCTCAATGATGTCGTCAAATTCGTCCTGCATGGT
>CAMKAE010000183.1 GCA_946410395.1 uncultured Clostridia bacterium | reverse complement strand
TATCCACTTCACACCCGCACCGGCCGCACGCTGCAGACCTCGGCCTCAGCCTGCTGCAGGCGCGCGATCAGGGGCTGCCAGTCGGCGCGGTCCGGCGTGTCGCTGACCAGGTAAATCCGCAGGCTCGGGCCCAGGCGCCGCATGCGGATCAGGGGCTCAACCATCCGCCCGGACAGCCGGGAGGTGATCACCACCGTCGCGCCCACCTGCCGCAGCCGGCGGGCCGCGTCCATCAGCTGCTTCTCAAAGCCCTCGGTGGCGGAGAAATCCACCTGCGCCAGGCGCTCGAACACCAGCGGCAGGCCCATGCGCAGGGTCAGCTCCGTCGGATGCCGGCCCCACAGCGGCAGGCGCACGTCGTTGTCGCCACCCTCCTGCGCCTTCATCACGCTCGCGGCGGTCTCCACCAGGGCGTCCCGGGTGGCGGCCTCATTCAAGCCCGGGTCCGGGCGGGTGCAGTCCAGCAGGATCAGCGCCTCAGGCTGGGTCGGCTCCTCAAAGTGCCGCACCACCAGCGAGCGCTTGCGGGCGGAGAGCTTCCAGTGCACTTTTTTCAGCGGATCCCCCCGCTGCCAGGCCCGGACGTCCACCGGCTCGGAGGCGTCCTCCGTGGCCGTCGCCATGGTGCCCAGGCCGGGGTCTGCCGGAAAGAAGGCCAGGGGCGTGAGCGCAAAGGTGTTGGGCAGCACCGTCAGCGGCACGCCGGCCTCCGGGGTCTCCACGGTCTTCGAGAAAAAACCGAACAGGTCCTCCATCCGGCAAGTCCGGGCTCCGGGCCGGCAGGCCCCCACATGGTCCGCCGTGAAGGGCAGCACCTCGCCGGAGCCGTCCCGCCGCTGCCGCACGCTCACCTGCACGGGCTCCGTGCCCGGGCCCGTGACCACCGACAGCTGCAGCGGCGCCAGGGGCAGCGGGCAGCGGTGGCCCGCGCGGACCGTCAGCCGCACGGCTTCGCCCCGCTCAACCGCCGCGTGATCCGTCTCGGCGCCGACCGACAGGGTCCGGGCCGCCCAGCGCACCGACACGCCGCCCAGGAGCATCAGCGCCGCCAGCAGCACCGCCGGGGCCAGAAACACCGGACTCCCCGTGGACAGCGCCGTAATCAGCAGCACCAGCGCCGCGCCCAGCGGGAGCGCGATCCGCCGCTTCACAGCCGCACCGGCACCGTGACGCTGTTGAGCACGGCGTTCATGATGCCCTCCGGGGTCACGCCCTTCATCCGGGCTTCCGGGTTCAGCACCAGGCGGTGGCAGCACACCGGCAGCAGCATGTGCTGGATGTCCTCCGGCAGCACATAGTCCCGGCCGGCCAGCACCGCGCAGGCCTGGCCGCCCCGCAGCAGCGCGATGGCCGCCCGGGTGGACAGCCCTAGCTGCAGGGAGGGCACGTGCCGGGTCGTGGCGGCGATGTTGGCCACATAGCTGCGGACCTCCGGCGAGCAGTACACGGTGCCCACCTGCTCCTGCATGGCCAGCACGTCCGCGGCGGAGCACACCGGCGCGAGGCGGTCCAGCGGCCGCACCTGCCCGGTGTAGCGCTCCAGCACGTCCATCTCCTGCTCCACCGTGGGATAGCCGATGGCGATGCGCAGGAAAAAGCGATCCATCTGGGCCTCGGGCAGGGGATAGGTGCCCACGAAAGCGCCGGGGTTCTGCGTGGCCAGGACCATGAAGGGCTGGGGCAGGGGATGCGTGACGCCGTCCACGGTGACCTGGTGCTCCTCCATCGCCTCCAGCAGAGCGGACTGCGTCTTCGGGCTGGTGCGGTTGATCTCGTCGGCCAGCACCACCTGGCTCATGACCGCGCCTTCCCGGAACTCCTCCTCGCCGGTCTTCAGGTTCACCAGGGTGTAGCCGGTGACGTCGGAGGGCATCAGGTCCGGGGTGAACTGGATGCGGCGGAAGCTGCAGTCCAGGGATTTGGCCAGGGCCGCGGCCATGGTGGTCTTGCCCACGCCGGGCACGTCCTCGATCAGCACATGGCCCTTGCACAGCAGAGCCAGCAGGGCGTACTCGATGGCCTCCTCCTTGCCCACGATCACGGAGCTGACATTGGCCAGCAGGGCGGCCACCATTCTTCTGGGTTGAATCATATTTCCTCCAGCCGGGAGCGCTTCTCCCGTCCGACCCTGGGCAGATCAAACACCCATGTCCTCAGAAAGCACAAAAGGAACATGGCCAGAAACCGCAAGCGGTTCTGCCGCATGTCCCATGCCGGCTTCCGGCACAGCCGCCTCAGCCGTTCTTCTTCTCCAGATACTCGTCGTAGTTGCAGTAATAGTCGCTGACCGTGCCGTCGTCGTGGATCTCAAGAATGCGGTCGGCCACGGTGGAGATGAACTGGTGGTCGTGGCAGGTGAACATCACGTTGCCCGGGAAGTTGATCAGGCCGTTGTTCACGGCGGTGATGGACTCCAGGTCCAGGTGGTTGGTGGGCTGGTCGAGGATCAGGAAGTTGGCGCCGGAGAGCATCATCCGGGAGAGCATGCAGCGGACCTTCTCGCCGCCGGAGAGGACGTTCACGGGCTTGTACACGTCGTCGCCGGAGAACAGCATCCGGCCCAGGAAGCCCCGCATGTAGGTCTCCAGCTGCTCCGGGGAGTACTGGGCAAACCACTCCAGCATGGTCATGTCCTTGCCCTCGAAGAAGGGCGTGTTGTCGTGGGGGAAGTAGCTCTGGGAGATGGTGACGCCCCACTTGAAGCTGCCGCTGTCGGGCTGGATCTCCTCCATGAGGATGCGGAACAGGGCCGTGGCGGCCTGCTCGTTGCCCACCAGGGCGATCTTCTGCCCCTTGGTGACGATGAAGGACACGTCCTTGAGCAGCTGCACGCCGTCCTGGGTGTAGCTGATGCCGTCCACGCTGAGGATGTCCTTGCCAGCCTCGCGGTCCGGGGTAAAGGCCACCCAGGGGTAGCGGCGGGAGGAGGCGGGCATCTGTTCCAGGGTCAGCTCGTCGAGCAGCTTGCGGCGGCTGGTGGCCTGCTTGGCCTTCGATTTGTTGGAGGAGAAGCGCTGGATGAAGGCGCGCAGCTCCTTGATCTTGTCGTCCCGGCGCTTCTTCTGGTCGTTCATCAGGCTCTGCATCAGCTTCGAGCTCTCGTACCAGAAGTCGTAGTTGCCCACGTAGAGCCGGACCTGGCTGTAGTCGATGTCGACGATGTGGGTGCAGATGTTGTTGAGGAACCAGCGGTCGTGGCTGACCACGATCAGCGTGCCGGGGAAGTCCATCAGGAAGTCCTCCAGCCAGCTGACGCTGCGGATGTCCAGGTTGTTGGTGGGCTCGTCGAGCAGCAGGATGTCCGGGTGGCCGAAGAGCGCCTGGGCCAGCAGCACCTTGAACTTGTCCTGGCCGTTGAGCTCGCTCATCTGCTCGGTGTGCAGCTCCACGGGAATGCCCAGGCCGGTGAGGAGGGTGGCGGCGTCGCTCTCGGCGTTCCAGCCGTCCATCTCGGCGAACTCACCCTCCAGCTCCGCGGCACGCTCGCCGTCCGCGTCGGAGAAGTCCGGCTTCATGTACAGGGCGTCCTTCTCCTTCATCACGTCGTAGAGGCGCTGGTTGCCCATGATCACCGTGTCCAGCACGGGGAAGGCGTCATACTTGAACTGGTCCTGCTGCAGCACGGACATGCGCTCGTTGGGCGGAATGGTCACCGAGCCGGTGGTGGGTTCCAGCTGGCCGGAGAGGATCCGCAGAAAGGTCGACTTCCCGGCGCCGTTGGCTCCGATGATGCCGTAGCAGTTGCCCGGCAGGAACTTCAGGTCCGCGCCGGAAAACAGCTTCTGTCCGCCGAAGGTAAGGGATACGTTGCTGACTGTGATCATGGCCGCTCCTTCTCATCGCCCGATGAATGGTTATTTCGCAAGGCATTGTACCATACTTTACAAATAAAAGAAACATCAAAAATCCGCAGTTCCCTCCGTCCGGAAAGCTGCCTGCCCAAATGACAAAACCCGCCTCTTTTTCTTTTTCATGTTTCATGATGAGGTTGCCCGATTTCCTTTCACGGTTGAAACTTAGCGTCCTTCATGCTATGATCAGCATGTCATGGGAGGTGACATCATGGCAGACCTCAGCAAGCAGGCGGAAGCCAGCATCCTCGGCCCCTTCCGGAAACGGATCTGGGAGCCCTTTTGCCGTGCCGTCGACCGCTACGGGCTGGTGTCGCCGGGGGACGCCGTTGCCGTGTGCATCTCCGGCGGCAAGGACTCCATGCTGCTGGCCAAGCTGATGCAGCTGTATCAGGCCGAGCGCGGGGACTTTGACCTGCGCTTTCTGATCATGGACCCGGGGTACAACCCGGAGAACCGGCAGCGGGTGGAGGAAAACGCGCGGCTGCTGGGCATCCCGTACACGCTGTTTGAGTCGGAGATCTTCAGCGTGGCCAACGCACAGACAAAAAACCCGTGCTTCCTGTGCGCCCGGATGCGGCGCGGCCACCTCTACAGCATGGCGCGCTCCCTGGGCTGCGGGACCATCGCCCTGGGCCACCACTTCAACGACGTCATCGAGACCACGGTGATGGCCATGTGCTGGGGAGGCCAGCTGCAGGCCATGGCGC
>CAMKAE010000182.1 GCA_946410395.1 uncultured Clostridia bacterium | reverse complement strand
GTCATCATCCAGGCTGCGGCACCGGCGGATTACCGCTTTGAGCAGCGCTTTGATCAGAAGCTCAAAAAGCAAAAAGGGGAGCCGCTGACGGTGACCCTGGTTGAAAACCCGGATGTCGCAAAGGCGGTGGGGGAGGCCAAACAGCCCGGACAGGTGCTGGTCGGATTCGCCGCCGAGACGGAAAACCTGCTCGAAAACGCGCAGAAAAAGCGGAAATCCAAGCATCTGGATCTGGTCGTGGCCAACGACGTCACCAAGCCGGGCGCCGGCTTCAACACCGACACCAACATCGCCGCGCTGATCTCGGACGACGGCATCGAGGAACTCCCGCTGATGACCAAGCGCGAACTGGCGGACCGCATTCTGGACAAGGTTCTGCAGCTGCTCGGCATTGCACAAGACTGAAAAGCGTATAAGAAAAAGGCGCGGACGTGACCATGCATCACGATCTGCGTCTTCTCCTTTTGGGCGTTGCGGGCGGCGCTTCTTCCGGTTCCGATGCGGGCGCGGCGCTTGTTCCTTTTTCCGGCAGATGGACGTAGTCCACAGCCATCCGCCGCCTGGCCTCCGTCATGTCGGCATAATGCTTCCGCGTGGTATCCACGGAGGAGTGGCCCAGGACATCCGCGACCAGATAGATATCGCCGGTCTCGTTGTAAAGGTTGGTGGCAAAGGTGGAGCGGAGCTTGTGCGGGCTGATGCGCGTCTTCAGCGGCGCTGCGATTTTTGCGTATTTCTTTACAAGATTCTGAACAGCGCGCTGTGTGATCCGCCGACGCTGCAGCGAGAGGAAGAATGCGTCCTCGTGGCCTTCCTGGGCTTCGATCCGGATGCGCTCGTCATAATAGGCCGCGAGCGCTTCCGCAACCTCCGGCGGGAAATAGAGCATCACCTGATTGCCGCCCTTGCGCGTGACCAGAAAGGCGTTTTCCTCAAAGTCGACGTCGGAAAGGTTGATGCCGACGCACTCGCTGACGCGGATCCCGGTGCCCAGGAAAAGCATCAGCATCGCAAAGTCACGCGTGGCTGTCAATTTCTGGTAGGTCTTCTGATGCTCCGTCAGCGCTTCGCCGGTCTCAGCCTGATGCAGGAGGCGCTTGACCTCGTCCGGATTCAGTCTGAGGATGGGCTTCTCATGGATCTTTGGCAGTTCAACCAGCAACGTCACATTGGCCGGGATCCGCTGGTTCTGAAACAGGTAATCGTAGAAGGCACGGATCGAGCAAAGTTTCCGCTTGATGGAGACCTCATGGTTTACAAAGGCTCTGGGCTTATCCTGCTGCAAGTCGGCCTCACGGATGTAATAGGTCAGATATTCCGTGAAGGCGGTCAGATCAGAGGCTGTGACGGCCGCCAGATCACCGTCGTCGTAAAGCACAGGTTTCTTGTCGGCGAAGCGGACGCGTTCCGTGTGCAGGAACGTGAAAAACGTCCGGAGATCCATGGCGTATGCCAGCCGCGTGAAGGTTCCGGTGGTCACGGCAATGCTGCGCAGAAAATCGCCGCAAGCCTGGGGCAGTTCGCGGCAAATCTCTCGGATCGCAGCAATGCGCTGCTGATCGATCGATTCACGGTATCCGTTGCGTACATCCGCCATTAGGTCCTCAAACCCCCTGAAAAAGCCCCTAACTATTCGTAAAACTATGGTTTAGCGAACAGTTGCAATGATGTCCCCCGCCGGAAACAGAAGCTTCCCAAAGACAGCATGCGGCCCGGACCGTGCAGTCCGGGCCGTATCCCGTTCGATCCGATTGTTATTGTAACCCATTCGGATCAATTGTGCAAGTCATTCGGATCGTTGCTCAGTTTGTCTTCTTGTGCGCCTTGACATAGTCGCAGACGTCCTGCACCGTTTCAAAGTTCGCGTCGTCGTCGAACTCAAAGCCGTAGGCATCCTCAATGGACATGGCCAGCAGCATGATGCTCAGAGAATTCAATCCGAGGTCGGCCGTCAGGTTGGAGGACGGCGTGACGGACGCGGTGTCGATGTTTGGAGCGACCTCCCCCAGGATGGCCATCAGCTTTTCAAACTCAGGTGTCATGTGGCGGTGTTCTCCTTTCCGCGGATGATTTTCATGCTGGGACTCTTCGCGAAATCCTCATGACGGACAATCGTCTTCGCGGGCCGCATGGTGGAAGGCAGCGTTGCGGTGATCTTCCGGGCTTCCTCCAGCAGCGCTTCATCCGCCACGCCTTCGTGGCCCTGAATTTGCATTACGATGGCCGGCGTACCGGCGATCTCACCTTCGTACACCAGGCAATCCTTGACCAGGCTGCTGCGGTAGTAGTGCTCCTCAACTTCTTCCGGAGACACGTTCTCGCCGTTGGGCAGGATGATCAGGTTCTTGCTCCGGCCCACGATCCAGATTCTCCCCTCTTCGTCGAAGCGGGCCAGGTCGCCGGTGCGGAACCAGCCGTCCTCGGTAAAGGCCTCGGCGGTCTTGACCGGATCGTTCCAGTAGCCGTCGAAGAGCATATCGCCGCGGACCTGCAGCTCGCCGTCCACCAGCCGCTTCTCCTGCTCCGGATACTGCATGCCGACGGCGGAGGGATACTCATCCATGTCGAAGTTGCCGCAAACCAGGTTGCTGGTCTCGGTCAGGCCATAGCCTGCCAGCACGTCAATGCCAAACTCCTTGAAGCTCGCGCGCAGACGCGGAGGCACCGGCGCCGCACCGCAGATGATGAGCTTCAGATTGCCGCCCAGCGCAGCCACGCCCTTGGCTTTGGCCACCGTCAGCATGATGTCCGCCATGCCAGGCACCGCGATCATGATGTTGGGATGGACGCGCATCATTTCCTTGAACATATCCCGCATCTGCGCGCACATGCCCACATGACCGCCCACATAGAGCACAGACAGGGTGCTGAACACCATGCCAAAGACGTGGGTCAGCGGCAGCGTGGACACGGACACCTGGTTGAAGATCGTCATCTTGGGGCGATAGGTGCCGTTGTACGGCCCGCGCACCATGGCGCCGTTGTTGAGCACAACGCCCTTGGGCGCGCCGGTGGTGCCGCCGGTGAAGAAGATGGCGGCGCGATCGGTCTTCTTGGTCTCCACGGCCGGCGCCTGCGTGTCCGCCATGGACGCAATGGGCTTGACCGGAACGGGGACCAGCGAAGTCTTGGCCATCAGCGCTTCGCCGGCCAGGACCAACTTGAGCTGATACAGCCTGGACGCGCCAGCCAGCACCTCGGGTGAAAGCTGCGCAGGGATCATGACGGCCGTGCACCCGGCGGATGTCGCAGCCAGGAACCACTCCACCTCGTCAATGCTGTTGACATCAAACAGACCGATGTTGCTCCCGGCCGGGATGCCCATTTCCGCAAGGAACTGACGGCGGCGCGCAACCCGCTCCCCCATCTCGGCATATGTCACGGACTTCGTCGGATCAGACATCGCAACATTGTCCGGATACGTTTCGGTGATGTACTTCACAAAGCCAGTCATGGTTTCTGTGTAAGGAATCTTGCCGCGTTCCTCAGGCAGAAGCCACTCTTCAAAGTAGTGCATGGGAAACATCCTCCATTTTAGTCATTGCGGAGACCCGCTCTGTAAGCATAATACATGTTCGTAAAAAAAGCAATGAAAAAGCCAACAAAAATGGTATTTCCCTCCCCTTCCGCGGCTTTGGCCGTTTGATTCAGATTAACGTCCCATATCCAATGAAATGTGCGGCACATTCATCATCCGAATGCTTAGTCTTGTCGTTTTATGATACTATTTTATTGTATTTCAATAATTTCTTGTTGACTTTTGGCATGCTCTGTGCTATGCTTCTGCCGAAAAGGAGGGAATCGTCATGAACAATCGAAAACTGTCCGCATGGCTGAAGGGCATCATCATCGGCATTGGCATATGCGGGCTCATCGTCTACTTCGTCATCCTTCCGAGCATCGCGGCTTCGATGCGCGCTTCCTACCCGGAGTTCTCGACGCGCCACTGGCCCTGGCTGATCTTCCTCTGGGGTACAGCACTCCCCTGCTTCGCGGCCTTGATCATGGGCTGGATGATCGCGGTCAACATCGGAAAGGATCGCTCTTTCTCAGAAAAAAACGCCCGCCTGCTGCAGCGCATTGCCTGGTTGGCTGCCGGAGACACGGCCTATTTCTTCCTTGGAAATACTGTACTCCTCTTTCTGAGCATGAGTCACCCCGGCATTCTGCTCCTCTCCCTGCTGGTCTGCTTTGCCGGTGTGGCGGTAACGGTGGCGGCCGTCTGCCTCTCCCACCTGGTATACAAGGCGGCGGACCTGCAGGAACAGAGCGATCTGACCATCTGACGAGGTAGAATACATGGAAAGAGAAGAAAAGGGCGAGATCATTTTCAACATTGACGTGATGCTCGCCAAGCGCAAAATGAGCCTGACGGAGCTCTCCCAACGGGTGGGCATCACCCTGGCCAACATGTCCATCCTGAAAACCGGCAAGGCCAAAGCCATCCGCATCGGCACCCTGGCGGCGCTGTGCGATGCGCTGGACTGTCAGCCGGGGGATCTGCTGGAATACCGGAGGACAGACGAATGAAGAGACAGCCAACGATCTCTGTGATGATCGCCGTCATGGCCTTATTTGTACTCCCGGC
>CAMKAE010000181.1 GCA_946410395.1 uncultured Clostridia bacterium | reverse complement strand
AGGCCCATGATCAGCAGCATGACCGCGTCGGCCAGCAACACCGCGAGCCATTGGCTGAAAATGATCCGCGGCGGCCGGCTGTAGCTGATCAGAAAGGCGTCGTAGGTGCGTCCCAGGGCGGTGTACAGGGCGGCAAACACCGCGATGATGGCATAGTTGCCCAGGCGGAAGAAGGGCTCACCCATCTCGCCGTTATAGTACAGATACCAGACGGCCGCAAAGCAGCCCGTCACCAGCAGGATATTGAGCAGCTTCAGGCTGCGGAGCCCGAGGTCGCGTTTCCAGTTCACGGGTCACAGCCCCCCCTCGGTCGCGCACGCTGCCCTGCTCTGCGGCGGGCGGCGGCGGGCGACGGTTATTCCGGACCGATGTTCGCGCTTCGCTCCGCCCGGTTGTGCCGCGCATGAGCGTTCAGACAAAGCGGAGCGCATACATCCACAATACGATTATACTGCTTTTGCGGGCGATGTGCAAGCGAAAGCCGGAATCTTGACATCGCTGCCCCGAATCGCGTATACTTTCCCGGAAGAACCGGCGGCCGGATCTCATTTGACGCGCCTCCGGCCAGAAAGGGAAAAGCCATGAAAGCTCTGATTCTGAACTCCGGCCTGGGTACCCGCATGGGCGTACTGACGAGCGAGCATCCCAAGTGCATGACGGAGATCAGCGCGACGGAAACCATTCTCTCCCGCCAGCTGCGGCAGGTGCTGGACGCGGGGATTGGGGAGGCGGTCATCACCACGGGCTACCGGGGCGACGTACTGGCCGAATACTGCCGGAGTCTGGACCTGCCGCTGAAGCTGACCTTTGTCGAGAACCCTCTGTACCGGGAGACCAATTATATCTACAGCATCGACTGCGCCCGGGAACAGCTGGACGACGACATCCTGCTGATGCACGGAGATCTGGTCTTCGAGAACGCGGTGCTCGACGCGGTGCTGGCCTGCCCGGACTCCTGCATGGCGGTTTCGGCTGCCGTGCCGCTGCCGGAAAAGGATTTCAAGGCGGTCCTGCGGGACGGGCAGGTGACGAAGGTCGGGGTGTCGTTCTTTGAAAACGCCGTGGCGGCCCAGCCACTCTACAAGCTGAAGCGGGACGACTGGCGCAGATGGCTGGCGGCCATTCACGCCTTCTGTGAGCGCGGCGAGCGGCGCGTTTACGCGGAGAACGCCCTCAACACCCTGGACGGCGCCTGCCGCATCCGGGCGCTGGACGTGGGGGAGCAGCTCTGCGCCGAGATCGACAACGCGGAGGACCTGGCGCGGATCCGGCAGCGGCTGCACGCGGTGGAATCCCGCACGGTGTACATGTGCTTTGCCACCGACGTGCTGCACAGCGGGCATTTCGCCATCCTGCACAAGGCCAGCCGCCTGGGGAAGCTGACGGTGGGCGTGCTGTCGGACGAGGCGGTGACCGCCTACAAGTGCTTCCCGCTGCTGACCTGTGCCGAGCGCATGAGCCTGCTGCGCAATGTGGTGGGCGTCCATCGCGTTGTGGAGCAGAGGACCCTGAGCTATCGCGAGAACCTCGAGACGCTCCGGCCGGACATCGTCGTTCACGGGGACGACTGGGTCAGCGGGGTGCAGAAACCCATCCGGGAGGAAGTCCTGCGGGTGCTGGCGGGCTACGGCGGAAAGCTGGTGGAGTTCCCCTACACCCGGGACGACCGGCTGCAGGAGATCGAGAAGCGCACCCGGGCGTCCCTGGGCACGCCGGACGTCCGCCGGGGACGGCTGAAGCGGGTGCTGGCCATGAAGGGCTTTGCCACGGCCCTGGAAGCGCACAGCGGCCTCACCGGGCTGATCGTGGAAAACACGGTGGTGCAGGAGGCCGGCGGCGCGCGGCAGTTTGACGCCATGTGGCTCTCCAGCCTCTGCGATTCCACCGCCAAGGGCAAGCCGGACATCGAGCTGGTGGACATGACCAGCCGCTTCCGCACCGTGGACGACATCATGGAGGTCACCACCAAGCCCATCATCTTTGACGGCGACACCGGCGGCCTGACGGAGCATTTCGTCTACACGGTCCGCTCGCTGGAGCGCATGGGCGTGTCCATGGTCATCATCGAGGACAAGGCCGGCCTGAAGAAGAACTCCCTCTTCGGCACGGAGGTGCGGCAGACCCAGGACAGCATTGAGCACTTCTGCGAGAAGATCCGGGCGGGAAAGAAGGCCCAGAAGACCAAGGAGTTCATGATCTGCGCCCGGATCGAGAGCCTGATCCTCGAAAAGGGCATGGAGGACGCCCTGACAAGGGCCGCCGCCTTTGTGGAGGCCGGCGCGGACGCGATCATGATCCACAGCCGCAAAAAGGATCCCGCGGAGATCTTCGCGTTCCTGGAGCGCTTCCGGCAGACCGACGCGGTCACCCCGGTGGTCCTGGTGCCCACCTCCTACAACACCGTGACCGAGGAGGAATTCAAGGCCCGCGGCGCCAACATCGTCATCTACGCCAACCAGCTGACCCGCACCGGCTTCCCGGCGATGCAGGACGCGGCCCGGACCATCCTGACCCACCACCGGGCCAAGGAGTGCGACAACAAGTGCATGTCCATCAAGGACATCATCACCCTGATTCCGGAGGAGTGAGCCGCCGTGAGAGTTGAGGAATTTGTGGAGATCCTGGGATCCGACTTCTATACCGGTGTGCCGGATTCCCAACTGAAGGCGCTGTGCAACTACCTGATGGCCACCCGGGGCATCGACCCGAAGCGCCATGTGATCGCCGCCAACGAGGGCAACTGCTGCGCCCTGGCCGCGGGCTATCACCTGGCTACGGGCAAGGTGCCGGTGGTGTACATGCAGAACAGCGGCGAGGGAAATGCCGTCAACCCGCTGGCGTCCCTGCTGAACGGGCAGGTGTACGCCATCCCGGTCATCTTTGTCATCGGCTGGCGGGGCGAGCCCGGCGTTCACGACGAGCCCCAGCACATCTATCAGGGGCAGGTGACTCTGCGGCTGCTGGAGGACATGGGCGTCGCCGCCTGCGTGGTGGACAGGGAAACGTCCCCCGAAGCGCTGCGCGCACAGATGGAGGAGTTCCGGGCACTGCTGGCGCAGGGCCGCGACGTGGCCTTTGTGATCCGCAAGGGCGCCCTGAGCTGGGACGGGGAGATCACCTACGGCAGCGACTACACCCTGACGCGGGAGGAGGCCATCCGGCGCATCGTACGCTTCACGGGGGAGGACCCGGTGGTGTCCACCACCGGCAAGGCCAGCCGGGAGCTGTTCGAGATCCGGGAGGCCAACGGCCAGGACCACGGCCGGGATTTCCTGACGGTGGGCTCGATGGGCCATGCGTCCTCGATCGCGCTGGGCATCGCGGCCCAGCGGCCGGAGGAGCGGGTCTGGTGTATCGACGGCGACGGCGCCGCGCTGATGCACCTTGGCGCCATGGCGGTCATCGGGGCCAGCCGGCCGGAGAACCTGATCCACATTGTCATCAACAACGGTGCGCACGAGACGGTGGGCGGCATGCCCACGGTGGCCGGCAGGGTGAGCCTGACCGGCATCGCGCGCGACTGCGGCTACGCGGCGGTGTACAGCGCGGACAGCGCGGAAACGCTGGAGGCGGCACTGGAGCAGGCTGTGACGGACCGCAGACTGACCATGATCGAGGTGAAGTGCGCCCTGGGCGCCCGGTCGGATCTGGGCCGCCCCACGACGACCGCGCTCGAGAACAAGCGGGCGTTCATGAAGCATCTGGGGGTTCAGGAATAACATAAAAACGGCCACGGAATCCGGGAACAAACGGATTCCGTGGCTTTGCATTTTGGACAAATCAGGACACAAAGATCTCCGTCCCCCAGCGCCGCAGGATGTAGTCCCGGTCGGCGGCAGGGAGCACAAGGGTCAGCTTCGTGCCGGTATCGGTGTATTCCTCGCCTGTGACGCGGCCCATGGCGCGGATCTCCGCAAGCTCGGAGCCGCGGGCGTAGGGGAGGAAGACCGTCACGGTGGCGATGGTTTTCTGCAGGGCGTCGGCGATGGCGGCCCGGAGCCTGTCCAGGCCTTCGCCGGTCTTCGCGCTCACGGCGATCGCGCCGGGGATGAAGGGCAGGTCCTGCGGGCCCAGGTCCGTCTTGTTGACGCACTCGATCCGGGGCTGGCCTTCGGCGCCCAGCTCCCGCAGCACCTCCTCGACGGTGTCGTGCTGCTGCGCGATCTCCGGGGAGGCGCCGTCGGAGACGATGACCAGCACGTCCGCGTCCGCGGCCTCCTCCAGGGTGGAGCGGAAGGCGTTGACCAGGGTGTGGGGCAGCTTGCGGATGAAGCCGACGGTGTCCGTGAGCAGGTAGGGGGTGTGCTCGTCGGTCTCCGTCCGGCGGCTGACGGTGTCCAGGGTCGCAAAGAGCTGATCCTGCACATACACGTCCGCGTCGGTGAGGACGTTGAGCAGGGTGGACTTGCCGGCGTTGGTGTAGCCCACCAGCGATACCACGGGGATGCCGGAGCGCTCCCGGCTCTTTTTGCGGATGTCCCGCTGGCGGTCCGCCTCCTCCAGGCGGCGCTTCAGCTCCGTGATGCGCTCCCGGATCCGGCGGCGGTCGATCTCCAGCTTGCTCTCGCCGGGGCCTCTGGTGCCGATGCCGC
>CAMKAE010000180.1 GCA_946410395.1 uncultured Clostridia bacterium | reverse complement strand
TCGGCAGGCGTGCGCCTGCCGCTTATACTGTGAAAATACGAAGTATTTTCATTCATAGTGTTAAATCGTACTTCGTACGATTTATGCTGATTTCAGGTCCGGGGCTTGCGCTCCCGGCTGTGGTTGACGCGCTGCACCGGCTGGCGCAGGGACTGGGGCTTGCGCTCCTCCCGGCCCGCGGTGCGCAGGCGGCCGTCCTTGCCGACGGTGATGCGCTGCATGCCGGAGCGGGCCGGGCCCGTCACCTGCACCGGGGAGGATGCCGTGCGGCGGCTGACCTGGGGCTGGCGCGGTTTGGGCTCGGAGGGGGTGGTGATCTCCATGGGCCAGGCGTGCTCCTCCACCGGCAGGCGGCGCTTGATGAGCTTTTCCACCTGCCCCAGCTGCTTCAGCTCGTCCACGCAGCAGAAGGACCAGGCGGTGCCGCCGCGGCCGGCACGGCCCGTGCGGCCGATCCGGTGCACATAGGCCTCCGGCTCCATGGGCTGGTCATAGTTGATGACATGGCTCAGGCCCTCGATGTCCAGGCCCCGGGCGGCGATGTCCGTGGCGACCAGCACCTTGCACTCCCCGCTCTTGAAGCGGTTCAGGGCGGTCTGCCGGGCGTTCTGCGTCTTGTCGCCGTGGATGGCGGCGGCGTCGATGCCGGCCCGCTTCAGGTCCCGGACGATCCGGTCCGCGCCGTGCTTGGTGCGGGAGAAGACCAGGCAGTTCTCCACCTCCGGCCGGGACAGCAGCGAGGCCAGGAGGTATTTTTTGTTGCCCTTGTCCACATAAAACAGCTTCTGCTCGATGGCCTCCACGGGGGAGGACACCGGGTCTACCTTGACGCTCTCGGGGTTGTGGAGCAGGTCCATGGCCAGCTTTTCCACTTCCTCGGGCATGGTAGCGGAGAACATCAGGGTCTGGCGTTTCGCGGGCAGCTTGGCCACGATGCGGCGCACGTCATGGATAAAGCCCATGTCCAGCATCCGGTCGGCCTCGTCGAGGACGAAGATCTCCACGTGGTCCAGGGAGACAAAGCCCTGGTTCATCAGGTCCCAGAGCCTGCCGGGGCAGGCCACGGCGATGTCCACGCCCTTCTGCAGCGCCTCGACCTGGGGCGTCTGGTTTACACCGCCGAAGATCACGGCAGCGCGGGGGCGCATCCCCTTGCCGTAGAGATTGAAGTTGTCATAGATCTGCAGGGCCAGCTCCCGGGTGGGGGTCAGGATCAGGCAGCGGAGCTTCCGCTTTTCGCCGGGGTCCGCGGCCTGCAGCTTCTGCAGGATCGGCAGGGCGAAGGCCGCGGTCTTGCCGGTGCCGGTCTGGGCGCAGCCCAGCACGTCGGCGCCCTTGACCGCCAGCGGAATCGTGGCGGCCTGGATCGGAGTGGGGGTTTCGTAGCCCGCTGAAGCCACATTGCGCTGCAGCGCCGGGATCAGGGGCAGGTCTTGAAAGGTCATACATCACGTTCCTTGTATCATTTTGCCGTGCGGGGCACAGCGGGATCCATTGTACCACAGGCGGGCCCGGGATGCAACATCGGGTGCGCAGGACAAAAGAAAATGCAGCAGAGCGTTTGGCATCTGCCGCATTCGGTCGGCCGCGCTTGCGCCGGCGATCATTCCTTTACGCTGACCCGCTGCCCGGCGATCCAGCCCCAGGCGTTCTGGTCATAGATGTAGATGTAATACCAGGGGCTGTCGGTGGTGCCGGTCTTCTCGGCGTAGCAGGCGTATTCCGCGCCGGCGTTGACCCGGCCGGTCATCTCGGCCTCCGGGTCCGCGTCACGCCGGACCAGGGTGGCGTCCTCCAGCACGGTGACCCAGCCGGTCTGCGCCGTGCCGAGGGGGGACTGGGCGGGGGAGTGGACGTCATAGGTCCCCTCGTCGGTCGGGATCACGGTGGACTCCCGATCGATCAGGCCGCGGGCCGTCTGTCCGTTCAGCGTGAATTCCACATACCACCAGTCGTTCTCATAGGTGTATGTGGCGAGGATGGCGTAGGTCTCGCCGGCCGGAATAGTCGCAAAGGTGGAGGCACCCATCAGGTCGTCCGTGACGGCGAGGTCCTCCTGGGCGGTGCAGACCACGCGGCTGTTCAGGTTTTCGCGGACATAGTCGAAGCCATCCATCTGAAAGGCCTTCGCGTATTCCGGGGGAATCCAGCCGATGCGCTCCGCGCCGTCGCTGGTGGTGTAGCGCACGAGCAGCCAGCCGGCGGCGTCGACGCCCGCGACGGACATATCGGCGTTGGTCTGGCACTGAGCCCCGTCGATGCGGAAGGCGTCTGCGTCCGGGGCGGTATAGACCGGGCAGAGCCCGCGGCCGATGCCATTCTCGAAATGGAAAAATTTGAAGTCCTTCACCGCGCTGATCTCGGCGTCGGTGGCCGCGAGCGCGGGCGCTGCGGCCGCCAGCAGCAGAACAGCGGTCAGGATCAGAGCGGTAATCTTTCTGAGCATGATTCTTCCTCCAGTCATGATGTGACAATCTTTCGGATTCCTGCGAGAGCATACCACGCGGAACAGGGGATGTCAACAGCGACACCACTTTTTCCGGGAGGTATGAAATACCTTTTTTCATCGACAAAAATCAGCTACGGAGCCGCCGCCGGCATTGACAGGCCCTGGCCGGCGTGATACCATTTCTGTCAGGACAGTCCATCGGATATCGTCGCAGAAAGAGAGGAGTCAGCCCATGATTTACCATGTGAACGCCGCGGCCTCCAGGGACGGCAACGGCAGCAGGGAAATGCCCTTCCGCCGGATCAACGACGCGGCCCGCATCGCCGTGGCCGGGGACGAGATTATCGTCGCCCCGGGCATTTATCGCGAGTATGTGAACCCGCAGAACGCCGGCACCGAGGAGCAGCGCATCGTCTACCGCTCCGAGCAGCCGCTGGGGGCCGTCATCACCGGCGCGGAGCCCCTGTCCGGCTGGACGCGCCACGAGGGCAATGTGTGGGTTCGCCGGGTGGACAACGGGGTCTTCGGGGATTACAACCCCTACACCACCTTTGTCTGCGGCGATTGGTACTTCGCGCCCACCGTGCGCCACACCGGCTCCGTCTTCCTCAACGACAGGATGATGTTTGAGACGGTCAGCCTCGCGGAATGCGCCGCCGGCGAGCCCGACCCATGCGCCTGGAACCGGGAGGACGCCCGGTATCTCTGGTACACCGAACAGGACGGCGGCGAGACTGTGATCTACGCCAACTTCCAGGGTTTGGACCCCAACGAGGAAAAGGTGGAGCTGGTGGTGCGCCGCAACTGCTTCATGCCGGACAAGACAGGCGTGGGGTACATCACGGTTTCCGGTTTTGACATCAACAAGGCCGCCACCACCTGGGCGCCGCCCGCCGCCTACCAGGACGGCATGATCGGCCCGCACTGGTCCAGGGGCTGGATCATCGAGGACTGCGAGATCTGGGGCAGCCGCTGCTGTGGCATCTCCCTGGGCAAGTACCGCGACCCTGAGAACGACATGTATTTCTATACGAAACATGTGAAGTCTCCGACGCAGATGGAGCGCGACGCGGTGTGCCGCGGCCAGTATCACGGCTGGCTCAAGGAGAAGGTCGGCGGCCACATCATCCGCCGCTGCCACATCCACCACTGCGAGCAGACCGGCATCGTGGGCCGCATGGGCGGCGTGTTCTCCACCATCGAGGATTGCCACATCCACCACATCTGCAATTCCCAGCAACTCGGCGGCGCGGAGACCGCGGGCATCAAGCTCCACGCGGCCATCGACGTCACGATCCGCCGCAACCACATCCACCACTGCATCATGGGCGTGTGGTGCGACTGGCAGGCCCAGGGCGCCCGCATCACCCAGAACCTGATGCACGACAACTGGCCGCCGGCCGGCCGGCCCCACGCGCAGGGCGCCATGTTCTCCACCGATGTGTTCATCGAGGTGGGCCACGGCCCGACCCTGATCGACAACAACCTGCTGCTCTCGCCGGTCTCCGTCACCATCCCCAGCCAGGGTATCGCGGTGGTGCACAACCTGATCCTGGGCGGCTTCAGCCTGATCAACAGCGGCGTGGACTCCGTGGTCAACGGCCAGCGGGAGCCCCGCTACACGCCCTATCACATCCGGCACCGCACCGAGGTGGCGGGCTTCATGACCATCCTCCACGGCGACGACCGGGTCTGCAACAACATCTTTGTGCAGCAGTATCCCAACGACACGCCCGAAAAGACCCCGAAGGACAGCGACCACAAGGCCGTGGGCACGGCACCCTTCGACATCTTCCCATCCTACGAGGAGTGGATCTCGCACTTCATGATGGGGCAGGAGCCCAACATGGGGCAGCTGGGGCAGTATCACTTCGGCCATCTGCCGGTGTGGGTGAAGGGCAACGCCTACTTCAACGGCGCCACGGTCAGCAAGCACGACGGGCACTGCCTGGTGGGCGAGAAGCCCGTGAGCGTCTGCCTGGAGGAGAAGGACGGCCGTTATTGCCTGAAGACGGACCTCTATGCGCAGCTGGACGCCTTCCGGGCGGGGCTGGTCAACAGCGACAGCCTGGGCTGCGCCTTTGAGCCGGAGCAGCGCTTTGAGAACCCGGACGGCTCGGCGATCCTGTTCGACAGCGATTTCTGCGGCGCGCACCGCGG
>CAMKAE010000179.1 GCA_946410395.1 uncultured Clostridia bacterium | reverse complement strand
GGATGGCGAAGGATCGGGCGGTTTTCGCCTGCACGGCCTGCGGGTATGAAACCCCGCGCTGGGCCGGGCGCTGTCCGGGCTGCGGCGCCTGGAACACACTGGAGGAGGCCATCGCTGCCGTGCCCGCGGGCAAAGCGGCCGGCGCCAAGCCGATCCGCCAGCGCCCCGGCACCGGTGCGGCCGCCCTGCCCGTGACGGAGATCCCCGAGGACGAGACCCTGCGGGTGTCCACCGGGATCGCGGAGCTGGACCGGGTGCTGGGCGGCGGCATCGTCGAGGGCAGCCTGATGCTCATCGGTGGCGACCCGGGCATCGGCAAGAGCACCCTGCTGATCCAGGTCTGCGCCAACCTCTGCCGGGACGGCCGGCGCGTGCTGTATGTCAGCGGCGAGGAGAGCGCCCGGCAGATCAAGCTCCGGGCGGCCCGGCTGGGCATCCATGAGCCGAGCCTCTATGTGCTGGCGGAGAATGCCATGGACAACGTCGAGACCCGGATGCAGGAGCTCTCCCCGGACGTGATGGTCATCGACTCCATCCAGACCATGTACCGGCCGGAACTGGCCAGCGCGCCGGGCTCCGTCAGCCAGATCCGGGAGTGCACCAGCCTGCTGCTGCGGCTCTCCAAGGAGAGCGGCACGGCGGTGTTCCTGGTCGGCCACGTGACCAAGGAGGGCGCGATCGCCGGCCCGCGGATGCTGGAGCACATGGTAGACGCGGTGCTGTACTTCGAGGGCGACCGGCAGCAGGAGTACCGGCTGCTGCGTGCGGTAAAGAACCGCTTCGGCTCGGTCAACGAGCTGGGCGTCTTTCAGATGACGGACCGGGGCATGCAGGTGGTCGCCAACCCCTCCGAGCAGCTGCTGAGCCACCGCGCCAAGGGCGCCAGCGGCTCCGTGGTGTTCTGCGGGCTGGAGGGCAGCCGGCCGCTGCTGTGCGACGTGCAGGCCCTGTGCAGCCAGAGTTA
Organism: uncultured Clostridia bacterium; assembly: GCA_946410395.1. Lineage (GTDB taxonomy): Bacteria > Bacillota > Clostridia > Christensenellales > Aristaeellaceae > RUG11272. The sequence continues at coordinate 3,674 of CAMKAE010000179.1, read as the reverse complement.
CTTCGGGACTCCGCGGCGGACGGTGGAAGGCGCGGACACGGGCCGTGTCTCCCTCCTGCTGGCGGTGCTGGAGAAGCGCGCCGGGCTCAAAACCTACAACCAGGACGTGTACATCAACGTGGCCGGAGGCCTCGAGCTGTCCGAGCCCGCCGCAGACCTGGCGCTGTGCATGGCCATCGCCTCCTCCATGCGAGACGCCGCCGTGGGCGCGGAGACCGCCGTGATGGGCGAGGTCGGCCTGGCCGGCGAGGTCCGGGCCATCCCCCAGTGCGACCGCCGCGTGGCGGAGTGCGCCCGCCTGGGCTTCACCACCGTGGTGGTGCCCAAGGAAAACCTGAAGCACACGCCAACCCCCGAGGGCGTGAAGCTCATCGGCGTCGACACGGTGATGCAGGCGGTGGCGGTGGTGTTCGGGCGATGAGGGGAACCAACTCAGTGTCGATTCAGTCGTACGGTTAACCTCTCTGTCCGCCATAAATGAAAAACACGCAGTGTGTTTAAGCAAAAGGAGGAACCCGCGATGGAGCGCAAGCCCGCCATGGAAGAATCCGCCGGCGGCGTGCTGGTCACCCTCTTGGAGGGCCGGCGCTATTTCGTGCTGGTGGAGGAATGCGGCAGCGGCTCGCTGAGCCTGCCCAAGGGGCACCGGGAGGCAGGTGAAACCTTGGAGGAGACCGCGCTGCGGGAGATCTGGGAGGAGGCGGGCGTCCGGGCGACCCTGATCCCCGAGGCGCCGGTGCAGGTGACGGAGTATGAGATCTACGCCGGCCTGCGCAAGCGCGTCACCTACTTTGCCGCGACGTTCTCCGGCCAGATCCCGCATCCCCATCCGGGAGAGTCGGGAGCCGTGCGGATCTGCACCGCGGAGCAGGCGGAGCGCCAGCGGCCCAACCATCCCACCACCCTGACCTTCATCCGCACCATCGACCGTTGGCTGGAGGAGCATCCGGAGGTCCTGTCCGGCGGACAGAGCGCCTGATTTCCGCTTGTGCAACCACGTCCCGGGTGCTATAATGAAGCGAAATATCCCTCCGGAGGTGTCTCTCTGCGATGATTACCACGGTTTGCCTCAATCCGTGCTTTGACAAGACGGTGGAAGTGGACGCCCTGACGCCGGGCACCGTCAACCGCGTGCGCAGCATGCGGACGGACCCGGGCGGCAAGGGCGCCAATGTGGCGACGGTGCTGGCGCGCCTGGGCGTGCCGGTGCGCTGCCTGGGCCTGGCCGGCGAGGTGGGCGCCGCCCGCTACGAGGCCATGCTGGACGCCGCGGGGGTTCCCCACGGGTTCCTGCATGTGCCGGGTGAGATGCGCACCAACCTGAAGATCGTCAGCCGGGACAGCGGCGAGGCCACGGAGATCAACGAGCCCGGCCCTGCCGTGAACCCGAAGCGCCTCAGCGACCTGCTGCGCCTGGCGCGGGAAAACTGCGGCGGCGACGATTTCCTGGTGCTCACCGGCTCGCTGCCCCCGGGCTGCCCCGAGGACACCTACGCCCAGCTGGTCAGCGCCCTGCGGGTGCCCTGCGTGGTGGACGCCTCCGGCAAAAGCCTGCGCGCGTCGCTCAAGGCCCGGCCCTTCCTGGTCAAGCCCAATCGGCGGGAGCTGGCCGGGGCGCTGCAGCGGCCCATGAAGGACCTGCGGGACGTGCGGGAGGGCGCGCTGGAGTTGATGGCACAGTGTGCCCGCAACGTGCTGGTGTCCCTGGGCGAGGAGGGCGCGCTGCTGGTGACGGAGAACCGGGTGTGGCACGCCGCGGGCCTGAAGGTGAAGGTTTCCTGCACCGTGGGCGCCGGGGACGCCATGGTGGCGGGCTTTGTGGCCGGTTATGTGGCAACGGGGGACTTCGTGGAAGCCTTCCGCCGGGGCATGGCCGCCGGGGCCGCCTCCGTCATGACCGACGGCACCCAGCTGATCCGCCGGGAGGACTATGACGCACTGCTGGACAAAGTGGAGATTCGGGAAGTGTAAGCCTTGCTGGGCATCTTGGGAAGAAACCGGAACACGCTGACGGACGGGGTCATCGATCTGATCCCGGTCAGGGAATACCCCGCGGACGAGGAGATGGGCTTCGGCCGGGAGTACACCTGGATCATCGCGCCGCACGGCAAGCGCCGGGAAATGGGCCGCATCAACCTGCGGCTGGGGGAAAGCCCCTGTGTCTACAGCTTCGGCCACATCGGCTACCATGTGGATCCCCCCTACCGGGGCCACCGGTACGCCGAGCTGGCCTGCCGCCTCATCGCCCCGGTGATCCGCCGGGAGGGAAAGACCAGCGTGGTCATCACCTGCGACCCGGACAACTGGCCCAGCCGCAAGACCTGCGAAGCCTTGGGCTGCGCGCTGGAGCGCACGATCCGGGTGCCGCAGTGGATCCGGGATTCCTGGTCGATCAGCGAGGTCAAGTGCCGCTACATCTGGCGCGTGAGCGCCGACACCTCCGCGTGAGCGGGATAAAGGAGAGGAAACGCCATGCAGGCTGAGATCGCCGGGACGGTCATCCACTTCGAGCAGACCGGCGAGGGTGAAAAACGGGTGGTGCTTCTCCACGGCTGGGGCTGCTCCGGTGCGCTGATGCAGAGCGCCGCGGAGGCGCTGTCTCCGTGCATGCGGGTGCTGACGGTGGATTTCCCCGGCTTCGGGGAGAGCGGCCGCCCGCCGGAGCCCTGGGGCGTTCCGGAATACGCCGAAGCACTGCGGGCGCTGCTGATCCGCTTGGACTTTCTGCCCTGCGCCGCGGTGGCGCACTCCTTCGGCGGCCGCGTGGCCCTGTGGCTGGCCGCGCATGACCCGGAGATGTTCGACAAGCTGATCATCACCGGCGGCGCCGGCCTGAAAAAGCCCCAGACAGAGGAGGCCCGGCAGCGCTCGGCGGAGTTCCAGCGGAAGAAAAAGGCGCTGCAGACCGTCAAAAAGATCCCCCTGCTGCGCTGCGCGGCGGAGCGGGCGGAGGAGAAGCTGCGGCAGAAGTACGGCTCCGCGGACTACAACGCCCTGGACGCGGAGATGCGCAAGACCTTTGTGAAGGTCATCAGCCTGGACCTGACGGACTGCCTGGAGCAGGTGAAGCAGCCCACCCTGCTGGTCTGGGGCGACCGGGACACCGAGACCCCCCTGTGGATGGGCCAGAAGATGGAGCGGACGATCCCCGACGCGGGGCTGGTGGTGCTCGAGGGCGGCAGCCACTTCGCCTACCTGGAGCAGGCGCCGCGGTTCAATGCGATTGTCAAAACTTTTCTGACGGGAGCGTGAGCGTATGGACTGGACTGTCCTGCCGGTGGCCGCCGGCCTGGCCGTGGGCTGCGTCCTGGCGTCCCGGACGCTCATGCACTGGTTTCAGCTGGAGAGCTATCAGCTGCCGGGGTATTTCCGGTCCCTGCGGCGCAAGTGGAAGGAAGCCTTGCTGCCCGGGCTGATGCTGGCGCCCCTGGCGGGGATCCTGCGCTTCGGCCTGGAAGCGGGCGCCTGGTGGCAGCGGGTGCTGGGCGGCGCGCTGCTGATCTTTTTCGGCTGGGCAGCGGGGAAGCTGACCGCCGTGGACAACGCGAAGAAGAAGTTTGTGGTCACCGCCCGGATCAAGCGCCTTGCGGCCGCCATGCTCCTCGTCTGTCTGCTGCTTGCACTCCTCCCCTTCATGAACGGCTGGCGCTGGCTCCTGCCGCTGGGCCTGCCGC
>CAMKAE010000178.1 GCA_946410395.1 uncultured Clostridia bacterium | reverse complement strand
AAGGTGGAGGCGGCCCGGAACTTTGCCAACAAGATCTGGAACGCCAGCCGCTTTGTGCTGATGAACACCGACGCGCGCCACGCCATTGACCCGGCGCGGCTCACCGTGGCGGACAAGTGGATCCTGTCCCGCTTCCAGGACGCCGTCCGGGATGTCACCGTGCACAACGAGGAGGGCGATTTCGGCCTCTCCGCCAGCCGGATCTACGACTTTGCCTGGTCCGAGTTCTGCGACTGGTACATCGAGATGGCCAAGCCCTGGCTCCTGGGCGAGGATCAGGCGGCGAAGGAGAACGTCCAGGCCGTGCTGCTCTACGTGCTGGAAGGCCTGCTGAAGCTGCTGCACCCCTTCATGCCGTTCCTCACCGAGCAGGTCTGGCGCTATCTGCCGGGCAGCGAGGGCTTCCTGATGCTCTCCGCCTGGCCGACGGCCGATCCCGCGTTCGATTTTGCCGAGGAAGAAAAGGAAATGACCGGCGTCATGGACGTGATTCGCGCCATCCGCAACCTGCGCACCGAGATGAACGTGCAGGCCGGCAAGCGCACCCGCCTGATGCTGCTGCCCGCCGAGGGCTGGGCCGAAACGCTGGAGCACGCCGCGCCTTACTTCCAGCGCCTGGCCGGCGCCTCGTCCAGCGAGCTGATCGCCGCGGCCTCCGACGTGAAGGAGAAGACCGTCTCCGCTGTCACCGGCGCCTGCACGCTGTACATCCCGCTGGGCGACCTGGTGGACATCGACAAGGAGATCGCCCGCCTGGACAAGGAGACGAAGAACCTGGAGGGCGAGATCGCCCGGGCCGAGACCAAGCTGAACAACCCTGGCTTCGTGAACAAGGCCCCCGCCGCCCTGGTGGACAAGGAGAAGGAAAAGCTCCAGGCCAACCGGGACAAGCTGGAAGCGGTCCGCAAGCGGATCGCGGAGCTGAAGGAAACCCTGTAACCCTCATCATGAGCGCCTCCCGGTGGGATCAGCCGGGAGGCGCTTGACATATTAGCTAAAACGTGTATCATATTATTAGCTAAAAGGAGGGACCGAAAATGACGACCGTGATTGCGACAGCAACCGAGATGCAGAACAACTTTGGCAAGTATGCCCGCCTTGTCCGGGAGGGTGATCGTGTTCTGGTAACCCGCAGCGGCAAGGTGTTCGGCGAGTTCAGACCGGTACAGGCGGGGGAGACGCCTATCACGGATTCGCTCCGTGGCATCCTGAAGGGTGCGCCTGATCTTGAGACTGCAAAAGCCGAGCGTATGAGGGAAAAATATGGTATGGCTGATTGACTCCAATGTCGTACTGGACTATCTACAGGATCGCATGCCTTTTGCGGATGATGCATGTGCGATCTGGAAAATGTGCGAATCGCGCAAGGTGAAAGGCTGCATTTCGGTGCTGACGTTTGCCGATATTGTCTATATCATGCGCAAATGGCTGGACGCCAGCCAGATTGAACAATTACTGACAGACCTTTCTGGAGTCTTCAGTTTTGTATCCCTGACTGAAGAAGATATCGGGAGAGCAGCATCTCTTCATTGGAAAGACTATGAGGATGCCATCCAGGCCGTTACAGCTGAACGCTTGCGCTGTGACGCCATCATCACGCGGAATACAAGGGATTTCATGGGCAGCGTTGTGCCGGCCGTGACACCGAAGGAAATCCTTGAGAAGAATTCAAACGCGTAACATGCGTAAAACCTCCCTGTGCCGGAGCTGACCGGGAACGTGCGGAGGGTCTGTTCCGTCTGAATCGGTGAGGAGGTGTTCCCATTGAAACGAATGCTGTCCATGCTGTTGCTGCTCTGCCTGTGCGCTGTTCCCGCTTTTGCGGAGGAGTCAGTCGAGTCCTTTGAACTGGAAGAAACCGTGTGGGATCTGCTGGAGCGGTCCTGGACCGGCGAAGCCCGGTGCGTTGCGGATTATATCGGCCATGAGACCTTCGACGAGGTCATGCTGGGCCGCGAGCACGATGATGACCCCGAGGCCGTGGATCCGGTGGCACGGGTGCTGGTGGACCGGAAGACCGGCAAAATCGTTTTCTACTGCCGTACGGACTACGCAATGCCGGCTTTTCCGGCGACAGAAAAGATGCTGGAGCACGACGACCGCTTTGATGTCCCGGACTCGGTGACCGGCGCGGCCGCCCTGGAAGTGTCGGCGGTGCTGGACCCCGAAGCCGAGCCCGTATCGTTCCTCTGCGCCCTCGATGAGCGCACGGGGCTCTACGCCGGCTGCTACGATCACGGCATGACGGGCAGGGTGCTGATCATGCGCAGGCCGGAGAGCGACACGGCCGAGCCGATCCTGCTGGCCTATGCCGATCTGAACACGAATCCGGAAATCGGCTATGACGGGTACCTGACCGTGGGGCAAGCCGAGGCGGCCGGACGGGAAGCCCTGCGCGCCGCCTTCGGCGATGACGCCGCGGACCATGTGGAGGCGGACGAGCCGTCGGCTTTCGTCCTCTTTGACAAGGTGCTGATGCTCGGCACGGTGGAGACGGAGGATGAGGAAGCGGCGTGGCAGATGGAAAACGAGATGAACCCGATCTGGGTCATCCGCTTTCTCGACCCGAGAGGCGATCTGCAAGGCGCAGGCTATGTGCGGGGCTGTGAGGAGGCGTACGAATACCGGGTCGTCGTGGATGCCCTGACCGGCGCGATCGTCGAGATGGAAGGCCCGTGGAGCTACGGCGTCGGCTGAGCGCAAAAAACCATTGCGAAAACCCGCAAAACCATGTACAATCGACAGGGATGCTTCGGTGACAAGCGCCGGGCATCCCTGTTTCTTGCGAATTGAGGTGACCGCTTTGGCCTTTCATCATATCCCCGTCCTCTTTGACGAGGTCATGACCTGGCTGGACCCGCAGCCCGGCGGGGTTTACTGCGACGGCACCCTGGGCGGCGGCGGCCACAGCGAGGGCATCCTGACCCTGGCCGGGGAGGGGGCTGTCCTCTACGGCATCGACCGGGACGAGCGGGCCATCGCGGCGGCCTCGGCGCGGCTGGCGGGCTTCCCGGGATTCCGCGCCCTGCGGGGCAACTTCCACGACGCGAAGGCGCTGCTGGCGGCGGAAGGCGTAGAGGCCCTGGACGGCGCGCTGCTGGACCTGGGGGTCTCCTCGCCGCAGCTGGACGAGGCGGAGCGCGGCTTCTCCTACCACGAGGAGGCACCGCTGGACATGCGCATGGACACGGCCGCCGGCCCCACCGCAGCGGACCTGCTGAACACGCTGCCCGAGGCGGAGATCGCCCGGATCCTGCGGGACTACGCCGAGGAGAAGTGGGCGGCCCGCATCGCGAAGCTGATCTGCGAGCGCCGGGCAAAACAGCCGCTTGCCACCACCGGCGACCTGGTGGCCTGCGTGGACGCGGCGATCCCCAAGGCGGTGCGCCGCAAGGACGACGGCCATCCCGCCCGGCGAACCTTCCAGGCGGTGCGTATCGCCGTCAACGACGAGCTGGACCCGCTGGACCGGGCGCTGTGCGACTTTGCGGCGCTGCTGAAGCCCGGCGGACGGCTGTGCGTCATCACCTTCCACTCCCTGGAGGACCGGATCGTGAAGCGCTGCTTCCAGCGGCTGCAGCATCCCTGCACCTGCCCGCCCTCTTTCCCGGTGTGCGTCTGCGGCAAAAAACCGCAGGTGAAGGTCCTGGCCGGTGGCGCGGTGAAGCCCTCGAAAGAGGAGATTGCGCGCAATCCCCGGGCGCATTCGGCCCTGCTGCGGGTCTGCGAAAAGCTGGAGGTGAGCTGATGCCGACGCTGTATGTGGTGGCGACCCCGATTGGGAACCTTTCGGACTTTTCGCCCCGGGCAGCGGAAACGCTGAAAACGGTGGGGCTCATCGCCGCGGAGGACACCCGCGTCACGATGAAGCTCTGCCAGGTGTTCGACATCCACACGCCCCTGACCGCCTGCCATCAGCACAACGAAGAAGGGAAGGCGGCGGTGATCGCAGAGAAGATGCTCGCGGAGGGCATCGACGCGGCGCTGACCACCGACGCGGGGACGCCCTGCGTCTCCGACCCCGGGTACGCGCTGGTGCGGGAATGCCTGGCGCGGGGCATCACGGTGCAGCCCGTGCCCGGCTGCTGCGCGGGCGTGGCGGCCCTGTCGGTGTCCGGCTTTGACGCGCGGGAGTGGGCGTTCTACGGCTTTCTGCCCCGGGAAAAGAAAGCCCTGCGGGAGAAACTGCTCGCCCTGCGCGCTGGCCCGCCCGTGGCCATCGTTCACGAGTCGCCCTTCCGGGTGATCGAACTGGCGGAGAGCATCGCGGAGACGCTGCCGGAGGCGGTTTTGTCCGTCTCCTGCGACCTGACGAAGCTCCACGAGCTGACCCTGCACGGCAGCCCGGCGGAGGTCCTGGCAGCCCTGCGGGACAACCCGAAGGCCGAGAAGGGCGAGTATTGCCTGGTGCTGGATCTGCACGGCGTGCCCGCGCCGCAGCCTGACGCCGCGCCGGCAGACGTGAGCCTGGAGGCGCAGTTGGTGGAGACCATGCTGAAAGGCGCCGATCTCCGGGCGGCCCAGACTGCCCTGACGGAGCGCGGCGCGAAGAAAAACGCCGTGAAAGCCGCGGCCTTGCGGCTCAAAAAACTGCTGACGGAGGACGAAACACCGTGAGGGAAATCAAGGCAAGCGCCATC
>CAMKAE010000177.1 GCA_946410395.1 uncultured Clostridia bacterium | reverse complement strand
TCCAGGGCGTAGGCCTCAAGCTCCCGGATGCTCGCCTCATCCTCCACGATGTAGATCAGCATGGCGTTTCCTCCTCGCAATCACAGTGTAGTACGGTCATGTAAAATGGAGCAGTACCGGAAAGTAAAATCGGTGTAAAATGTCAGGCACGAGATGCCTGAATTCCCGGGCAATGAGAAAACGCCGAAATACAAAAGCGCGCAGCAAAAGCAAAGCTGCGAGCGCTTAGCAGATAACCATCCGGTCTGATCGGGAACTTCGCGTGAAAGGACCGTCATCGCCGGACTTACAGGTCGCGGAAACCGTCCCGGTCCCAGCGCAGCACGGTGCGGTAGCCCAGCTTCGCATACCAGGGCGCGACGCCGGTATAGTAGATCCAGCTCAGGTCATAGCCTTCATCCTTCAGCTTCAGCGTGGCCTGACGGACCATCTCCAGGCCGATGCCCTTGCGGCGGAAATCCGGCACGGTTCCCACGCAGCCGGGCCCGCCGATCCGCAGGCCGGCGTGGCGGCCCATGTCCTCGACCATGCAAAAGCTCGCGATCTTCCCGCCGAGAAAGCCGCAGAGGACCCGGCTGTCCGGCTGATACAGCGGGACCCAGCCGGGATCGACGGAGCGCACAGCCTCCGCGAGGCCGGGCAGCGCGCCGCTGACCTCGCGGAAGGAGACGCCTTCCGGCACGGGAACGGGCGGCAGGTCCGCCAGCGTGCGCAGATCCAGGACCATGTCCTCGTATACTTCGCCGGGCGCGATGGCCCGAATATGCGGCCGGCTGAAATGATCCGGGTGCATCTCTTCAAAAATCGCTTGCCAGGGTTCGTTCATGGCGTACACGCTCCTCTCAGGCTGATGTCCGGAGAAATTCGCCGGCGGCCCGCGAAATCCTGCCGGCATGCGCGGTTGATCCGCGGGGCATTCTTTTTGTCCCGAACGCTTGACAGGGAAGGCATCTTGTATTATGATAGCCGAGCAAGTTAGAAAAAACTAACCTGCAGAACAGAGGAAGAGAGGCAGACGGATATGAGCATTGTGGAATTCAGGGATGTTTCGCGGATATACAGGAACGGCGATCATGTGCAGAAGGCGCTGGACCATGTCGATCTGACCCTTGAGGAGGGAAAGTTCATCGTCGTGCTGGGGCAGAGCGGCGCGGGGAAGAGCACGCTGCTGAACCTGCTGGGCGGCCTGGACAGCCCCACCGAGGGCACGATCGTCGTCGACGGTAAGGACATTTCCACCCTGACGCCCAACGAGCTGGCGGACTACCGGGCCGCGACGGTGGGCTTTGTCTTCCAGAGCTATAACCTGATTCCGACGCTGACCGTCATCGAGAATGTCGCGCTGGTGAAGGAGATCGCGCCGAATCCGCTTTCCAGCCACGATATGCTGGAAGCTGTCGGCCTCTATGACCACATCCACAACTTCCCCTCCGAGCTCTCCGGCGGCGAGCAGCAGCGGGTGTCCATCGCCCGCGCGCTGGCGAAGAACCCCCGCATTCTCCTGTGCGACGAGCCCACCGGCGCGCTGGACTCCGAAACCGGCGTCATGGTGCTGAAGCTGCTGCTCTCGATGGCCCGCGACATGGGGAAGACCATCATCATCGTGACCCACAACCAGAACATCGCCCGCATGGCGGACGTGGTGGTGCGCGTGAAGAACGGCCGGATCCAGTCCTGCGAGGAGCAGGAGAACCCGCTGTCGGTGGAAGAGGTGGATTGGTGATGCTGCTGAAGAAGCTGTTCCGCACGCTCTGGCGCTACAAGGCGCAGTTCATCTCCATGGTGATCATGATTGCGCTGGGCGTCGGGGTCTTTCTCGGGTTCAACATGGAGTGGTACAGCCTGGAGCGGAATACGACGGAGATCTATGAGGCCACCGGCTTCGCGGACTACCGGATCTACAGCGAAAAGGGCTTCAGCGAGGACGATCTGCGGGCGGTGCTGGCGCAGGACGGGGTGGAGGACGCGACGCGCTTCCTGTCCGTGAACACGTCCGTGAAGGGCGATACCGACGTCATTGCGCTGACGGTCTGCGAGAATCCCGCGGTCTCGGGCATGCTGGTGCTGGAGGGGGAGCCCTACGACGCACAGAGCCCGGACGGCATCTGGCTCTCGGACGCCTACGCGCGGGCCAATGGTCTGAAGCTGGGCGACAGCCTCACCCTGACCTACAAGACCCTGGAGGTCACCGGCACGGTCCGCGGCCTGATCAAGGCCAGCGAATACCTGATCTGCCTGCCGGATGAGACCCAGCTGATGCCGGACTACACCTCCTACGGGTTTGCCTACATCTCGCCTGCTATGCTTGACAAGGCGATCCCGCCCATGTTCCGGATGCTGGCGGGCATGTCGTCGATGTATTTCCAGATCAACGTGAAGTCCGGTCTGTCCAAGGAAGCCTTCGTCGAGGCGGCGGACAGAGCGCTGGGGAAGACGCTGCTGGTGGCCTCAAAGGACGAGACGATCTCCTGGGCGGAGGCGCAGGGCGAGGTGGAGGAAGGAAAAACCATGGGCTCGATCCTCCCGGTGCTCTTCCTGGCCATCGCGATCCTGACCATGGTGACGACCATGCACCGCATCACGGCGAGCGAGAAGACGCAGATCGGCACGCTGAAGGCCCTGGGCTTCCGCGACAGGCGGATCCTGCGGCACTATGCCGCCTACGCGCTGATCATCGGCCTGATCGGCACGGCGCTGGGCATCGGCATCGGCTACCTGCTGGCCTGGTACATCATGAACCCGGAAGGCGCCATGGGCACCTACATCGACATGCCCTCATGGACGCTGTATGTCCCGTGGTTCTGCTGGCTGGTGTTGATCCTGATCAACGTCTTCCTGACCGTCATCGGCTTCCTGTCCGTGCGGAAGATGCTGCGAGGCACGGCGGCCGACGCCCTGCGGCCATATGCGCCTAAACGCATGAAGCACCTGAAGGTGGAGGAGACGAAGCGCTTCAAGGCCCTGTCCTTCGGCACCAAGTGGAACCTCCGCGATTGCCTGCGGCACAAATCGCGGACCTTCATGACCCTCTTCGGCATCGTGGGCTGCATGGTGCTGCTGGTGGGCGGCCTGGGCATGAAGGACACCGCGGACGCCTTCGTGGACGTGTTCTTTGACAAGGCCAACAACTATGCGGTGAAGATCAACCTCGACACCGAGAGCGTGACGGAGCGCGACGTGGAGCGCCTGCTCGCGGCCTACGAGGGCGACTGGACGGCGCAGCGCGCGGTGCAGATCGGCGACGACAGCTACGGGCTGGAAATCTACGGCATCACCCATGATCGGGTGCGCTTTGCCGACGAGGCCATGCGCCTGATCCCGCTCCGGGACGACGGGGTGTATGTCAGCGGCCGCATCGCGAAGGCCCTGGGACTGAAGGTAGGAGACAGCCTGACCTTCTCGCCCTACGGCGGGGATGAGCACTACACCGTGACCGTCGCGGGCATGCTGTGCTCGCTCAGCGAGAGCGTCGTGATGACCGGCGCCTACGCCGAGCGCGCCGGAATCCCCTATACGGTCAGCGCGATCTTTACGGATCACACGGACATCGCGACCGATCCGCACATCCTCAACACGCAGACCAAGCAGGCGGTCATGGACTCCTTCGGCACCTTCATGAACCTGATGAACACGATGATCTGGCTGCTGGTGCTGGCCGCCGTGATCCTGGGCATCGTCGTGCTGTACAACCTGGGCGTGATGAGCTACACCGAGCGCTACCGCGAGATGGCGACGCTGAAGGTGGTGGGCTTCAAGAACAGCCGGATCGCGCGGCTGCTGATCGGGCAGAACCTGTGGCTGTCCGTGCTGGGCATCGCGGTGGGCCTGCCGGCGGGAATCGGCGTGCTGCAGTATCTGCTCGGTGCCCTGGCCTCGGAGTATGAGATGAAGCTGGCGCTGGGACCGGCGACCTTCCTGGTCTCCATCCTGCTGACCCTTCTGGTCTCGCTCCTGGTGGGCCTGATGGTCGCGCGCAAGAACCGCCGGATCGACATGGTCGCAGCCCTGAAGACCGAGGAGTAAGCCGCGTCCGCGGGAGGACGCGCGCTTGACCTGACTTGTTGCCAGATTAGGATCTATTCAGTCGTACGATTCACTTTGGCCAAACCCCTCTGTCGCTGCGGCGACATCTCCCCTTTCAGGGGAGACAAAGGTCTGAAGTTACTCAAAGCCTCCCCTGAAAGGGGAGGGGGACCGCTTGCGGTGGAGAGGTTCCCTGCCAAGACTGAATAGAAACTCATATCAACAGAATGATGACGTCATTTGCCGGATTCCGCCTGTTTCCCGCCGGAAAACAGGCCGCCGTGCATTGACGCTCATCATTCTTTTGCGCTATAATGCGAGGGTAAACGCGGAGGAGGGAGCGCCATGGAACGGATCCTGCTGGTGATGGCGGCGGCGGATGAGGCCGAGGCGGCGGAGAGCCTGCGGACGGCGACGGAGAACGCGCACGCGCCGGAAACGCTGTCGCTGGGGCTGCTGCTGCCCGAAGGCCCCGCGGAGGCGCCGGGGCGGCCGGGCCTGCGGATCATGGCAGGGGAGGACGCCTGGCGGCAGGCCATCGGCTTCTGGCGCGGGGAGACCTACATCTTGCTGGGTGCGCCCGCCATGCGCTTTGAGCGGGACTGGGACCTGCGCCTGACCCGGGAGGCGGACCGCCTGCAGCGGCG
>CAMKAE010000176.1 GCA_946410395.1 uncultured Clostridia bacterium | reverse complement strand
CCGCTCGGATTACAGCTCCCGGGCGCTCGGCCGCCTGCGCCTGACGGACGGCAGCACGTGGCGCCTGGAAGCCATCGGGACCTCCGATTACGGCGAAGAGCAGGTCCTCTTCTCACTCGGCGTCGCGCCCGGTTTCTCCTTCACGCCGCTGTCCGAGGACAGCCGCGTCCTGCATCTGACCGACGTGATCACCCGGAGCCTGCCGGGCTACGGCACGGACTACTCGGACCTGTACAACCTGTTTGAATACGGTTCGGACTGGTGATCCATGTCCCGGGTTTTCCGATTCTCTGCGTAAAATCGCGGGCAAGACGCAAGACAGGGAGGTTTCTTCATGAAGCGTGTCCTTTCTCTCCTGCTGACCCTGGCGCTGATCTGCGCCGTGAGCATGGCCGGCGCTGAAAACGAGTACATCAACAGGTTCCTGATCGACCTGTTCAACAGCGTCGGCGGCACCGACCTGGACACCCAGGCGCTGTCCTTCTCCACTCCGAATACGGACGGTTCCATCACCATCCAGCGCAAGGACGGGCTCTTTGACTTGCGGCTGAACATTCCGGGATATTCCGGAACTGACAGGTATGCCATCCAGGCGGACGACAAAGGTGTCTGGTTCTATGACGCTGTCCAAGATAACGGTTTCTACACGACCTTCGCCGATCTGGATGAGATTCTCATCGAAGTCTCCGGCGAGACCGACGGCCGTCCCAACCTGACCCTGGAGCGGCTGCTGTCGCTGTTCACGAAGCACATTGGTGCTGTCAGCGCCCTGATCAACACGCAGTCCAGCACTTCGGGCAGCGTCGTCAGCACGCTTTTGCCCGCCCTGCTCTCCGGCGGCCCGCTCGGAGGGCTTCAGCCCACCGTCGCAACGGCAAGCGGGTTTACCACGATCACCTATACGTTTGAATCATCCCAGCAGACCATCATGGAGAGCAGATTCAGCGCTGTCGACGCCCTTGTCGCTGACACGGAAAGTCTGGAAACGCTGATTCTCATCGGTCATGCCATCGGTTCCGATCTGCTCGGGCCTGTCACCAACGCGACAGCCGATGATTTCGACAGCATGATCCGTGAAATCTTCTGCGTGGACGAAAGCGAAGCCGTCACGGCGCAGGCCGTCCAGGCAGGCTGGGCCGCAAACCGGGAGAGGCTTCACGAGGAAATGATCAGTTCATTCAGCACCGACAGCTATCCACAGCAAACCACCACCACCACGCTGACCCTGTCGCTGGACAGCAGCGGCGGCTTCGACAGCCTTGTGCTGCGCGGGACCACCACTTACTATGAACGGGATTGGGATTACAGCACCCATTCCTATGCCGGTGATCCCAAGCCGCGAACCTATGAGAACACCGTCGAGATCGCCTATGAAGGCAGGGACCTGATCGTCAAGTCCGATGACACGGCCGTCGGGAAGATCACCGCCGAAAAAGAAGGCGAGCTGGTTTTCTACAATGTTGATGGCGTCAGCCAGACCGAAGCAGCCCGCCTGCAGCTGACCCGGAACGAGGCCTACTGGGCGCTGACCGTCCTGGACGGCTCCGGGAAGACCGTGGCCACCGCCAAGACCGGGCGCCAGTCCGCCTCCGTCCAGCCCCTGAGCGCGTATGAAAGCGCCATGCAGAAGATCGACCTGGCCTATCTGCGGGAGCTGGTCAACCAGGCGGCTCCGGCGGCGGCACCCTTCGAAGCAGCCACAGAGCTTGCGGAAGAAGCTATCGAATCCGTGACAGAGGCTGTCGACGCTGTGGAAACCTGGCCGTGATCCGCCGCGCAGGCTGCCCTTTTCCCCACCGGTATCAAAGAAAGGATGACGCTCCATGCAAAAACGTCTGCTGACCCTGGTCCTGGCGCTGGCCCTGGCGCTCCCCTGCCTTGCCCTGGGCGAAGAAGAGGAGTTCGATCCCCTGTACACCCTGGCTGAGCCCTACGGCTTCAAGCTAGGCGCCTCCATGTCCTTCGGCCAGGTCAACGACCGGAACTACACCGCCCTTGTGCTCAAGCACTTCAACAGCATCACCTGCACCAACGAGATGAAGGCCTACTCCCTGCTGGACCAGCGCGCCTCCCAGCAGGCGGAGGACGGCATGCCGGTGATGAACTACCGCACCGCGGACGCCATGGTGCGCTGGGCTCAGGCCCACGGCATCGGCGTGCGCGGCCACACCCTCGTCTGGGACGCCTACATGTCCGACTGGTTCTTCCGCGAGGACTATGATCCCGCCAAGCCCTACGCCGACCGGGAAACCGTCATGGCCCGCACCCGGTATTACATCCGGGAAGTGGTGACCCACTTCGAGCAGAACTTCCCCGGCGTGGTCTACTGCTGGGACGTGGTCAACGAGGCCGTGGGCGACAACGACAAGGAGTACGTCGCCGGGGATCCCCGGCACCTGCGCACCGTCCGCTCCGGCGGCCCCAACCTGTTCCGCGAGCGCCTCGGCGACGACTATGTGGAACTGGCCTTCCTGTGGACGCGGGAGATCATCACCGAGCTGGGCAGCGACTGCAAGCTCTACTACAACGACTACAACGCCTACTTCCCCGAGAAGGCCGCGGCCATCCTCGAGCTGGCGCGCAGCATCAACAGCTTTGCCCAGGATGAAAACGGCGAAAACCTGAAGCTCATCGACGGCATCGGCATGCAGGGGTACATCGGCGGCTACGGCGTGCAGGAGGGCTGCCTGGTGCCCGAGCACATCGACTGGATCCGTCAGGCCATCGAGGGCTATGCCGCCGAGGGCCTGGAGGTGCAACTCACCGAGATGGCCGTGCGCAACTTCGACCCGGACAAGGTTGACGAGCACGCCGCCTTCTACGGGGACCTGTTCCGGATGTTCATGGACCTGTACGACGGGGAGAAGAACCCGCTGGTCGCCGTGTCCATCTGGGGCCTGGTGGACACCAACGCCCCCAAGGGCAACTACAACTACAACCTCATCAGCCCCTACGGCGGGCTGGTGGACCTGAAGCTGAATGTCAAGGACGCCTTCCGCTCGGTGTATGGCGCGCTGAAGGGCGAATAAGGAGACAGCGCAAATGAACTTTCTCTCCCGCAAGGACGGCAATCGCTACATTCCCTACGCGGAGCGCACGGGCAACGAGAGCGTCGTCTATTTCACCCGGGACCTGTCCCCGGAGGGCCTGATGAAGGCCTATGACCGGGTCAAGGGCTGCATTGAGGGCAAGGTGGGCGTCAAACTCCACACCGGCGAGCCCCACGGCCCGAACATCATCCCCCCGGCCTGGATCGAGGCCTTTCTGAAAAAGGAGCTGCCCGACGCGGCCATCGTGGAGACCAACACCTTCTACGACGGCGACCGCTACACCACCGAGCAGCACCGCAAAACCCTGGAGGTCAACGGCTGGACCCGCTTCGCGAAGGTGGACATTCTCGACGAGGATGGCACCGTGCTCCTGCCCGTGGCGGACGGCCACTGGTTCGACGCCATGAGCATGGGCAGCCACCTGGTGAACTATGACTCCTTGGTCGTGCTGACCCACTTCAAGGGCCATGTGATGGGCGGCTTCGGCGGCTCCAACAAGAACATCGGCATCGGCTGCGCCGACGGCCGCGTGGGCAAGGCCATGATCCACGCCAAGAACGGCGACGACTGGGGCGTGCACGAGGAGGAGCTGATGGAGAAAATCAGCGAATCCTCCAAGGCCACGGTGGACCACTTCGGCAAACGCATCACCTTCGTCAACGTGCTGCGGAACATGTCCGTCAGCTGCGACTGCGAGGGCGTGGAGGCCGAGCCGGTGGTGACGCCCAACATCGGCATCCTGGCCAGCACGGACATCCTGGCGGTGGATCAGGCCAGCGTGGACCTGGTGCAAGCCCTCAAGCCCGAGGACCGCAAGGCCCTGGCTGAGCGCATGACCAGCCGCCACAGCTTCCGCCAGCTCAGCTACATGAAGGAGCTGGGCATGGGCAACGACCGCTACATCCTCATCGACCTGGACCGCGGCGACGCGCGAATCACCGCCGCCGACGCGGTGGCGGAGGTCAAGCCCTTCGCGGGCTGAGCGCTCCGCAGCAAAAGGCCACCCGGCTGTTCGGGTGGCTTTTTGCTGCAGTCTCATTCCCGCACCGTCTCTGGCTCCTCGAAGTCCTCCTCCGGCGCCGGGAGGGCATCGCAGACCATGATCAGGGCGTCCTCGCCGTTGTCCTCGTAATAGCGCTTGCGGCGGCCCACCTTGAAGAAGCCCAGCTTCTCGTACATCGCCCGGGCGGCGAGATTGCTCTCTCGCACCTCCAGCGTGGCGTAGGCCGCGCCGAGATTGGACAGATACTGCAGCAGCGCGCGGGTCATGGCCAGGCCGATTCCCCGGCGCCGGGCCGCCTCCGCCACGGCGATGTTGGTGACGTGGCTCTCGTCGATGATGATCCATGCCCCGGCAAAGCCCACCACCGCGCCGTTCTCCTCCGCCACAAGATAGCGTGCGGCCTTGTTGCGCGTCAGCTCTCCCTCGTAGTCCGCCCGCGTCCAGGGATGGGCGAAGGTCGCCTCCTCGATCGCCACCACGCTGTCCAGGTCCGCCAGGGTCATCCGGCGGATGATCGCTTCATTCCCCATGCGCCGCGGCCTCCATCAGCTTCCGGTTTCGCTCCGCGCTGGGCGCCCGGAGGTAGTACGGCGTCAAAGACAGGTAGTCCAGGGTCTCCTCCGTCCGCGCCGCAAGCTGCGCCGCGACTTCCGGGCGCAGGTATGCAAAGGCCGGCTCCGCGAACACCGCGCGCTCCCCCAGCAGCGCCGCGAGCCGCTCCCGGTGCA
>CAMKAE010000175.1 GCA_946410395.1 uncultured Clostridia bacterium | reverse complement strand
CACCATGAATGAAAATACTTGGTTTTTTCACAGTAAAGGAGAGATGTCGCCGCAGCGACAGAGGGGTTTTAGCAAAAGCGAATCGTACGACTGAATAGATACCATATAAGATGAATATACAGTCTCAGAAAAACCGATCCTTCCACCCTTCAAAGGGATCAATCCCGCTCACATCACCCAGTGCATGAACTTCAGCACATCCATCCACACGTCCGACTCGTAGACCACCGTGCAGTCGCCGGTCTGGACGCAGCCGGGATAGAAGGACGCGCCGCGGGCCCGGCTGTGCTCGCGGAAGCTGAGCTCGAAGGTAAAGTGCTCCGGCATCGGATACAGGTTCCCGGAGAGGTCGCCGCGAAGGGCCTGTTCGGCGGCCTCCCGGATGCGCTTCACCGCGAGGTTCGGATGGATCGACACCACCGCGGCGCCCAAGCCCTCGTTCACCGGGACCGTGGCCACGCCGGGCAGCTTGGTGCGGATCCAGTCGCACAGGCCCTTGTCCCCGGTGACGCAGGCCACCGGCACGCCCACGGACGCCGCCGTCAGGCAGTTGATCATCAGCTCGGAGCAGACCTCCCCGTTCAGGCGGACCGCCGTGTTCCGGGTGTTCATGGTGTGGGAGAGGTTGTTGCCCGGCATGCCCACGGCGGAGTGATAGCCGGTGAAGATCACCGCGTCAAAGCTCTCGTCGATGCCGGACATCATGGAATAGGGGTGCCGCTCCCAGCTGCGCAGGATGCGCGCCTGCTCCGGCAGCATGTCCGGGTGAATGTTGCGGGCGGTGTCATGGGCGTCGCGGACCAGGATGTCCTGCGCCCCGGCAGCCAAAGCGCCCTCGCAGGCCGCGGCCACCTCCCGGCTCATCTGTTTGGAGAAGTATTCGTAGCGCGGGTTGCCGTACTCCGTCTCGTCCCAGCAGACGATGCCGCAGGTGCCCTCGATGTCGGCGGACAGAAAGATTTTACGCATATGGATCTCCCTCTCATGTGGATTCAACGGTATTATATTTCAACGCGCGCAAAAAAGCAACCGTGAAAGGCCTTGACATTCCCGGCGCTTGTCTCCATAATGAAGTGAATTCTGCAAAAGGAGGCCTGCCCGTGCGGATCATGCTGGTGCGGCACGCGGAGCCTGATTACAGTGTGGATTCCCTGACCTCCCGCGGCTGGCGGGAGGCGGAGCTGCTCTCCCGGCGGCTGATCCGTCTGAAGCGGGTGGAGGCTTTTTACGTCTCTCCCCTGGGCCGGGCCCGGGACACGGCCTCCGTCACGCTGAAAAAGCTTGGCGCAGAGGCGGAAGTTCTCCCTTGGCTGCAGGAGTTCCGGGGCCGGGCTGTCGATCCGGCCACGGGCAAGCCGCGAATCGCCTGGGATTTCCCGCCGCGGCTCTTCGAGGCCTGCCCGGAGCTGATGCTGCCGGAGCGCTGGCTGCAGACGCCCTATTTCGCCGGCACCGACACGCCCGCGGTCTGGGCGGAGACAAAAGCGGGCATGACCGCCCTGCTGGCCCGCCACGGGTATGCGCCGGACGGCGTGCTGTGGCGCTGCGATGACAACCGCCGGGGCGTCATCGTGCTCTTCTGCCACTTCGGCATCGCCATGGCGATCGTGGGCTTTCTGACCGGTATTTCCCCGTTCGCCCTCTGGCACGCGACCTGCATGGCGCCCTCCTCGGTCACCACACTGGTCTCGGAGGAGCGGGAGAAGGGCCTGGTGTGGTGGCGCTGCGAGCAGATCGGGGACGTGTCCCACCTGGCCGCGGCGGATCAGCGTCCCTCCACGGCCGCCCAGTTCCCGGAGATCTACACGGGGCGCGACACCACCGAACCCATCGACTGGGACTGACCCCGGCCTGAAGGAGGCGCTTATATATGGAAATAACCTATCCGAATCAGTTCGCCCGCATCGGCGTCAGCGACGAAGCTGTGCTCGCGCGCATCGACGACTGCTTCCGGACCATCTTCTTTGACCCGGAGGAGCGCTTTTATCACGAGGTGGACGAGGACAGCGCCTGCATGGTCGACACGGGCAACGTCGACGCCCGCACCGAGGGCATGAGCTACGGCATGATGATGTGCGTGCAGATGGACCGGCAGGACCTGTTCGACCGGCTATGGACGTTCTCCATGCGGTACATGCACCTGGACAGCGGCCCGCACGCGGGCTATTTCGCCTGGTCCTGCGACCTGACGGGCAGGCACAACGCCGAGGGCCCCGCCCCCGACGGCGAGGAGTACTTCGCCATGGCCCTGCTCCTGGCCGAGGCCCGCTGGGGCAGCGGCACGGGCATTTTTGACTACGGCGCCCGGGCGCGGGACATCCTGCGCCACTGCGTGCACCAGGCAGAGTTGGTGCCCGGCGGCCGGGCCATGTGGGACCCGGGCAACCACCTGATCCGGTTTGTGCCGGAGGCGGATTTCAGCGATCCCAGCTATCACCTGCCGCATTTCTACGAGGTGTTCGCGCAGCGGGCCGACCCGGCGGACCGGGCCTTCTGGGCCGAGGCCGCAAGGGCCAGCCGGGCGTACATCGCCCTGAGCGCGCACCCCGTCACCGGCATGAGCCCCGAGTACGCCGAATACGACGGCACGCCCCGGCTCATGTTCCGCAAGCCCTTTGCCTACTACTCCGACGCCTACCGGGTGGCCCTGAACATCGCCCTGGACACGCTGTGGTTTGGCCGGCGGGAGGAGACGGCCGCCGTGACGACCCGGCTGCAGGATTTCTTCCACGGCATCCCCGCGGACGACTACCGGGCATACCAGCTGGACGGCACCCCGACGGCGGAGCCCGCCATGCACCCGGTCGCCATCACCGCCGTGCTCGGCGCGGCGTCCGTCGCCAGCGACAGTCCCCACGCGGCGCAGTGCCTGCGCAATTTCTGGAACACGCCCCTGCGCCGGGGAAAGCGCCGGTACTACGACAACTGCCTGTACTTCTTCAGCCTGCTGACGCTCGGCGGCGTCTACCGGATTTATTGATCTGTATTCTTCGAGAAAGAGGGTGACGGCGATGCAGCATGAATTCCGGACCGGTCTGCGCCACGGCGTGGCCATCGGTCTGGGGTATCTTTCCGTGTCCTTCGCTTTCGGCATCACCGCCGTGGCCGCGGGCATGACGCCATTCCAGGCGCTGCTGATCTCCATGACCAATGTCACCAGCGCCGGCCAGCTGGCCGGGGTGAGCCTGATCGCCGCCGCCGCGCCGCTGACGGAGATGGCCCTGACCCAGTTCACCATCAACCTGCGCTATGCCCTCATGTCCCTGTCCCTCTCCCAGAAGCTCGACGGCTCCATGGGCTGGCTGCAGCGGCTGATCTTCGCCTTCTGCAACACGGACGAGATTTTCGCCGTGGCCTCCTCGCAGCCCGGGACCGTGGGCAAGCGCTACCTCTACGGGCTGATGGTCATGCCCTGGCTGGGCTGGTCGCTCGGGACGATCCTCGGGGCGGCCGCGGGGTCGCTGCTGCCAGAGTTCGTGCGAACAGCCCTGGGCATCGCGATCTACGGGATGTTCCTGGCCATCATCCTGCCACCGGCCCGCAGGAGCCTGCCGGTGCGCCTGGCCGTGGTGCTCGCCGGCGGCATGAGCATTGCCCTGTTCTTCCTGACCGGCATCGGCGGCGGCTACCGGATCATCCTCTGCGGGGTGACGGTCTCCGCTCTGCTGGCCTGGCTGTTCCCAGGAGAGGAGGCGGCGCCGTGAGCTGGCAAGTCTACCTCCCCTATGTGCTCGTGATGGCCGTCGTCACCTACCTGGTGCGCGCCGTTCCCCTGACCCTGGTGCGCAAGCCCATCCGGAGCACCTTCTTCCGCTCCTTCCTGCGCTATGTGCCCTACGCGGTGCTGGCGGCCATGACCTTCCCCGACGTACTCTTTTCCACGGGGTATACGCTCTCCGGCAGTTCTCTCCCCGCCTGGAGCGCCGGGCTGACGCTTCCCTGGGCGCCGCTGCTGTGCGCCGCGGTCGGCCTGCTGGCGGGTACGCTCTTCGCCTGGCGCGGCAAGAGCCTGCTGACCGTGGCCGTCGTCTCCTGCGCTGCCGTGGCCGCCGCCCAGGGCTGCTGCCTGCTGTTCTTCCGGTAGACCCGTCCATGCGCGAAATAAAACTGTTACAAATTGTTGATCAATTTTTGCCTCTTCTTCCCATCCGGAACATGATTTTCCTCTTGATTTTTGGAAACCCCTGTGCTATAATCGCGAAGTGTAGGCGGTTTCCAGTCTACAGAATCATCCGCTGACGTACCCAAATAAGGATGCGGAAGTAAAAAAGAAAGGAAGTAGATCCCCATGAAAAAGTTTGTTGCTATCCTGATGGCGGCGATGCTTGTTCTGGCTTCCGTGTCCGCACTGGCGGCCAACAGCGTCACTCCCGACGACACCACCACCGTGGCCGAGCCCACCGTGTTCGTCATTGTGGACCATGACGCCGTCGCGCAGGATTACGTCAACAAGCTCAACGAAGCCGCAGATCAGGTTGCTGTCTTCACCGAGCCCGTTCAGGAAGCCATCAAGGCCAACGTCGCCGACAAGGCTTTCGCCTATCAGCTGGTGTCTCTGCGCGCTCCCGGCTGGGACCAGAAGAGCGAAGAGTACCTGGTGCTGGAGTTTGACACCGCCTACAAGGCCGGTGCCAAGGTCTGTGTCGTACTGGTCACCGTCACCGGCGGCGCGATCGAGGAGAACGTGCTGACCGCGTCCGTCCCTGAGGACTACAAGGTGAGCACGTACTGGCCTGTCGACATGATGCAGAAGATCTGGGATTCCGAGGAGTCCTTCATCGTCATCATGAGCGAAGAGATTGCGGAATAATCCACAAA
>CAMKAE010000174.1 GCA_946410395.1 uncultured Clostridia bacterium | reverse complement strand
GAAATGAGAAAGCTGGTGGGCCACCGCACGCTGATGCAGTGCGCCGCCAGCGTGATTTGCGTGGACGAGCAGGGCAGGGTGCTGCTGGGGAAGCGCACGGACAACCACCTCTGGGGCTATTCCGGCGGCTCCATGGAGCTCGACGAGCGGGCTGAGGACTGCGCGAAGCGGGAGCTGCGTGAGGAGACGGGCCTGACGGCGGAGGAGCTGACCTTCTTCTGCGTCAACTCCGGCCCGGAGACCCACTATGTCTACCCCAACGGCGACGAGGTCTCCAACGTGGAGATCGTCTACCTCTGCCGGGCCTTTCACGGGGCGCTGTGCCCCCAGCCGGAGGAGATCGAGGAACTGCGCTGGTTCCGCCCGGAGGAGATCGACCTGAATTGGATCTCCCCGCCGATCCGGCCGGTGATGCGGCGGTTTTTAGAGAAAGACCGCGCCTGATTACCGCTTCTTAAAGCAGAATACGTTCCACGATGCCGGGGCCAGGGCGGCGGTGAGGATGCCGCGCTCAAAGCGGGTCCCGGCGTTTTCGTGCGGAATGATGACGTCGGGCCGCTCAAAGGTGTTGCGGTCCTCGGGATGCTGTGCGTACAGCTCGCTGTGGCCCTTGAAGGTCCAGCCCTCAAAGCCCCGGACATCCAGGGTCAGCGCCTGGCCTTCGTTCAGGTCCGCGTTGAGGGCGAACACCGTCAGTCGGCCGGCCGCCTCGTCCAGGGCCGCGGCGGCCTGGACGGTATCAACGCCCTCAAAGCCGGCGTACTGGTTCATGTCGTCGATGACATAGCCGGGCACGTCGTAGCGGGCGCAGGTCACGTGGCAGTTCATGGCGGTGCCGCGGGCCAGGCGGATCATCTGAGTAAACGGGTAATAGGATGCGCCCTTCCAGACGTGCTCGCGGTCCGTGCGGCACAGGTCGCCCAGGCCGCCGGTGGCGCAGCCGATTTTGATCCGGTCCGCGTGGCGCAGCAGGACCATCAGCGTGCTCGCGGTAGTCAGCGCGTGGAGCATCTCGCCGTGGCTTGGCGGAAGCCGGCGGGTGGACCAGTCGTCCGGGTCGTGGAAGACGTACTTGCGTTCGGGGTTGAAGTCGCAGAAGCCCGCCGCGGGCTGCCGGCCGCCCCGGCCCGGGTGCAGCTCGCCGCGGGGCCGGAAGGAGGTGGCGAACTCGTCGAAGGAGAGCATCATGGTCTTCTTCACCCGCAGGCGGGTCTTCATGTAGTCGCACAGGGCGATCTCGGTGCGGATGTAGTCCTCGAAGGCCTGATAGCCCGCCAGCAGGGCCTCGGGCATGTCCGGCGGCGCGGAGTGGTAGTGGTGGAGGGAGATGTAGTCCACGGTCTCATAGCACTCCTCCAGCGCCTGCCGGTCCCACTCCGGGTAGTGGTTCAGGAAGGGGGAGGAGGACACGCAGGCCACGGTCTCGATCGTGGGATCCACCCACTTCATGGCCTTCGACGTCTCGTGCGCCAGGATGCCGTAGCCCCGGGGATCCCGCTCATAGGAGGCGATCTGCCAGGGGCCGTCCATCTCGTTGCCCAGGCACCAGGTCTTCACGCCGTAGGGCGCCGGGTGGCCGTTCTTCTTCCGCAGGTCCGACCACCAGCTGCCGCCGGGGAAATTGGTGTACTCCACGCAGTCCGCGGCGTCCGCCAGCGTGCCCGTGCCGAGGTTGACCGTGTAGATGGGCTCGGCCCCGGCCTTCTCCGCCCACTGCAGGTATTCGTCATGGCCCACGTCGTTGGGGATGAACTGCCGCCAGGCCATGTCCAGGCGGGTCTTGCGCTCCGACCGGGAGCCGATGGAGTCCTTCCACTGCCAGCCGGAGACGAAATTGCCGCCCGGCAGGCGGACGCAGGGCAGGCCGGCTTCCCGCAGGGCGGTGTAAAAGTCCCGGCGCAGGCCCTGCTCGTCGGCCGTGGGATGCTTCGGGTTGTACATGCTGCCGTTGACCATGGAGCCGATGGGCTCCAGGAAGGCGCCGAAAAGCCGTGGTGAGATTTCCCCGATCCGGTCCTCGGGACAGAGCGTGATGCGCGCGTCTTTCATGTTCATTCCTCCTGGGAATCCGAAGCGTCGGACAGGCTGAAATCCACGATGACGAGGGCCAGCAGGGCGCTGAGCAGGTCGGCGAAGAACTGGGAGACCAGAATGCCCTGATAGCCGAAGAGCGCGGAGGCGGTCAGCAGCACCGCCGCGAAGACCACGCCCTGGCGGCTCAGGGACAGGATCAGGGCGGGCAGAGCCTTGCCGGAGGCCTGGCACAGGCAGGTCAGCAGCATCACGATGCCGCCAAAGATGCTGCCGGCGGCCAGCCAGCGCAGCATGGGCACGCCCAGGGCGACAAGGTTCTGAACCGGGGTCACCAGCCCGAGCAGCGGTCCGGCCGCGAGGCAGACGATCAGCGTCATCGCCAGAGACAGGCCGGAGAGAAACAGCAGGCAGAAGCGCAACAGCCGGCCGGTCTCCCGCTGCTTGCCCGCGCCGGCCAGATATCCGAAGAGCGGCACGCCCCCGAAGGAGAAGCCCACCAGGATCATCTGGACGATCATGATCACCTTCTGCACGATGCCCATGGCGGCGATGCTCGCGTCCCCGTAGGGCAGCAGCTGCTGATTCAGGAGCATCGTGCACACGCTGGTGGCGATGTTGGTGATGGCGGCGGTGATGCCGATGGACAGCACATCCCGCAGAAAGCCGCCCTCCAGGCGGAGCGTGGGCTTCACCGACAGCACCCGGCTCATGCGCAGGGCGATGAACAGCAGAAAGGCGTCGCTGCAGGCGTACCCGACGACCGTGGCCAGGGCCGCGCCCCGCGCGCCCATGCCGGGGATCAGCAGCGGATCCAGGATTACGTTGACCACCGCGCCGATGACGGTGCCCGCCATGGACAGGCCGGACTTGCCCTCGCAGCGCAGCAGGTTCATGTGGATGAAGTTCACCACGATCAGCGGCGCGCCCAGCAGCAGCACGGCGCCGTATTCCCGGGCGTAGGGCAGGGAATCCGCGCTGGCGCCCATCAGCGACAGGAAGGGATCCAGGACCGCGAGCAGCAGCGCGCCGACAGCGGCGCCGACCGCCAGCGCGATCCAGAAGCAGAAGGCGCTGACCCGCTGTGCGTCCTCCGTCCGCTGCTGCCCCAGCAGCCGGGACAGCAGCGAGCTTCCGCCCTGGCCGAAGATGTTGCCGAAGGCCATGAGGATCATGAAGATCGGCGCGCACACGGACACCCCGGCGATCAGCGGGGTGTTCCCGGTCTGGGAGATGAAGTAGGTGTCCGCGAGATTGTAGAGGATGGTGACGATGGAGCCCATCACGACGGGCAGGGCCAGATGAAAGTAGTTGGGGATCAGCGCGCCGGTTTCAAAGCGGTTGGTAGAAGGTTTCTCCTGCATGGGTCTTTGCGCCTCGTTTCACATGGGTCGGTGACAGGATCGGATGACAGATAAAGATGGGAGATGCCGGCGGATGAACGGTCACCTGCCGACGGGGCACGCCGTCAGGCAAAGCCCGCAGGCGCTCTTACGCCCGAGCCTGGGGATGAAGGCACTGCGCATGCGGTTGCAGCGCTGATAGTCGATCATCTCGGAGCGGTCGGTATCCACGGTCCACTGGTGATTCTTCAGCGCCTTGCAGGGGCAGGCGTCCACGCAGGCGGTGCAGTCGTCGGGGCATTCGCTCTGCACAATGGGGGTTCCCGGGGTGAAGACGGCGTCGATCAGCATCGCGGACAGCCGCACCCTGGGGCCGTAGCGCAGGGTGATGATCACGTCGTTCTTGCCGAACCAGCCCAGCCCAGCCCGGGCCGCCGCGGTCTTGAACGGGAAGGGCGCCAGCAGCTCCGCCTCATCGCGCTGGGCCACCGGCGGGATCCAGCAGCGGATCTCATGGGCAGTGAGGATCTCCTCGATCTGCGGGAGGATGGCCTCAATGCGCGCCTTCGCCGCCCGGATGCCCGCGTCAAAGCGCGCCTCGTTGTAGTCCTCCGGCGTGAGCTGCTCGCCGTAGGGCACGGCCATCACCAGGGCCGTGGGGTACGGCGCGGCGTAGGGGCTCCAGGCGGTGTCCGCAAAGCCCCAGAGGATGTCCGGCTGCCCGGCCAGCAAGGCGCGGATGGCCTGCTCCGCCATAAGCCCGCCTCCTTTCACAACGGTTCAGGTGTAGAGCTCTCCCATAAAGAACTGCTCCTGGAAGGCGATGGCCGAGAGGATCTCCTCCCGGCCGCGGGGCCGGCCGTCCGGGGCGACGATCCACTTGTCCTCGATGTCGTTGAGCCGGTGCAGCACGCCGATCACCGTGCCCTCAAAGACTTGCAGCGGTTCGCTGACGCCCAGGATGTAGGCGTCCTGGGGCGCGCCGTCCCCGCCGATGACGCCGTCCACATAGCCGTAGTTGACCGGGTAGACCATCTCCGGGTGGCGCGGGTGCGCGCTGCCCAGGGGACGGTCCACGGTGCCGCGGACTGTTTTGCCCAGCACCTTGCCGTAATCCATGTGCCGGACGAACAGGCGGTAGATCCGGTTCTCCTCGCCGCGGGCGTCCGGCATGGTCCGCCAGAAGACGCAGCCGTATTTCTCATAGAGGCCCGTGTCGAGCGTGGAGATGTAGACGCAGGGGAAGCCGTCGGCCTTGGCCAGGGCGTGGACGCGCTCGAGCAGCTTTCCCGCGCGGCGCCTGCCCCGCCAGGCAGGGAAGGTGTACACAAACCCGCACCAGGGGGTCAGCTCCGGCGCGGGGATGTTGTCCCGCACGCTGTAGGTGCAGAAGGCCAGCAGCTGGCCGCTTTCGGTCAGCATCAGCAGACGGCTGCCCTCGCCCAGCTCCGCGAAGAAGCGCTCCTCCCGCAGCAGCCGCGCCAGATAGTG
>CAMKAE010000173.1 GCA_946410395.1 uncultured Clostridia bacterium | reverse complement strand
CCTCCCCTGAAAGGGGAGGGGGACCGCTTGCGGTGGAGAGGTTCCCCGGTAGGACCGAATGGTTACGAAAATCCGAAACTTTTCAAATAAAAGGGGTCAGGAGAAGAACATCAGCCGGCAGCAGTACAGCACCACGGACATGAACAGGATGGAATCCAGCCGGTCCATCATGCCGCCGTGGCCCGGGAAGAGGCTGGAGAAGTCCTTGATGCCGCAGTGGCGTTTGATCAGGGAGGCAAAGAGATCGCCGATCTGGCCCGCGACGCCGCCGATGAGCCCCACCGCGATGCAGAAGGTCCAGGTGGGCAGCACGGTGGTGGGGGAGGTGACGAGGATGGCGGCGACACCCCGGCAGATCGCCGCGGTGGCCACCGAACCCACCAGGCCCGCCACGGCGCCGGCCACGGTCTTGTTGGGGCTGACGGCGGGGCAGAACTTCCGCTTGCCGAAGCTGCTGCCGATGAAATAAGCGGCTGTGTCCCCCGCGGTGGGCACAAACAGCAGCATCACCAGCAGGAGCCACTGCACCGACTTGGGCTGGACCTGCGTGACGGCCAGGATGCCCAGGCCGGGCAGCACGACGGCGTAGAGCGGCAGCAGGCTCATCAGCGCGTCCTCCAGTTTGGGCTCCTGACGGAAAATCACCACCGCGATGATCAGCATGCTGGCGGCCATCAGGATCGGGACCACCACCTTGTGGCCGAAGAGCATGCCCAGGGGGACGCTGACGGTGATGGCCAGCCAGGTGGGCCATGCCACAGGGCGGTGCTTCGCCGTCTCCAGGGCACCGTAGACCTCGTAGAGCGCCATGCACAGCACGATGATCGCCGCCACGGCGAAGTATACGTCGCCCAAGTAGATCAGGCCCGCCGCCAGTATGGTCAGCACCGTGCCCGTGATGATCCGCTGCTTCATCCGCTTGCCTCCTTATCGTCCGCCGAAGCGCCGGTCCCGGCGGGCGTATTCCATCAGGGCCTTGTCATATTCCGCCACGGAGAAATCCGGCCAGAGCACCGTGGGGAAGACAAACTCCGCGTAGGCGCACTGCCAGAGCATGAAATTGCTCAGCCGCATCTCGCCGCTGGTGCGGATCATCAGGTCCACGTCGGGCTGATCCCCGGTGTAGAGCAGGCGGCCCATGCTCTCCTCGTCGATG
Source organism: uncultured Clostridia bacterium (assembly GCA_946410395.1). GTDB lineage: Bacteria > Bacillota > Clostridia > Christensenellales > Aristaeellaceae > RUG11272. Next base: position 3,748 of record CAMKAE010000173.1, on the reverse strand, counting down.
TCTGCCGGGTCGAGCGTCCCGGCTTTGACTTCCTCCGCCAGCAGCCGCGCTGCCCGGACCAGCTCGGCCCGCCCGCCGTAGTTGATGGCGATGTTCAGCCGCAGGCCGGTGTTTGCCCCGGTGCGCCGCTCGGCCTCGAGCAGCGTGTCTCGCTGCCGCTGCGGCAGGGCGGCCTTGTCGCCCAGGATCGTGATGCGCACGTGCTTCTCGTCCAGCTCGTCGATCTCGGAGGCGAAGAAGTCCAGAATCAGCTGCATCAGCGCGGCGACCTCCTCCGGGGAGCGACGCCAGTTCTCGGTGGAAAAGGCGTACAGCGAAAGACCGCCGATCTTCAGATCGTCGGTGTGGCGGATGATCTCCCGCAGGTTTTCGGTGCCGCTGCGGTGGCCCAGGGCAATGGCAAGCCTGTGCTTTTTCGCCCAGCGGCCGTTGCCGTCCATGATGATGCCCACGTGGCGGGGCAGGCGGGGGAAATCGGCGATGGTCTTTCCCTGGGTGGGCATGGCGAGCCTCCTTCAAGCGCGTCGAACGGGGAAGCGCGGCAAAAAACTGCCGGCGGTCAGGGCTCCGGGGGCCGGGGATCACCGTCGGCAAAGCGCGCGACGGTCCAGCTCCCCTCCCGCACGCGGACCAAGCGCAGCGTGCCCTCCGGGCGGGCGCCGCGGGGATCCTGCGTCTGCGTGACGGCCGGCACGGGGAGACCCTCCGCCTCCCAGCGGCGCAGCGCTTCTTCCAGCGGCAGGCCCAGAAGCTCCTCCGGCCTCAAATCTCCATGATCTCCTTTTCCTTGGCGGCGCAGACGCTTTCCACGTCCTTGATGGCCTTGTCCGTCTGCTTCTGCATCTTGTCCTCGGCCTCGTGCTGGTCGTCCTCGGTGATCTCGCTGTTCTTCTTGAGCTTCTTGATCTGCTCGATGGCGTCCCGGCGGATGTTGCGCACCGCGACCTTGGCCTCCTCGGCCTCCTTGCGGGCCTGCTTGACCAGGTCCTTGCGGCGCTCCTCGCTGGGCATGGGGAACACGAGGCGGATCACCTTGCCGTCGTCGGTGGGGTTGATGCCCAGGTCGCTGGCCTGAATGGCCTTCTCGATGGGCTTGAGCAGGCTGGCGTCCCAGGGGGAGATCACCAGCAGCCGGGGTTCGGGGGAGGACACGCCGCCCACCTGGGTGATGGGGGTGGGGGTCCCGTAATAGTCCACCGTGATCCGGTCGAGCACCTGGGGATTGGCCCGGCCCGCCCGCAGCGCCATCATGTTCTTCTCATAATTGGCGATGGATTTTGTCATCTTGTCCTTCGCGGAATCCATGATTTCCTGAACGCTCATTTTGCTGTTTCCTCCTTTTATGGATCGGGGGAAAATCCCGTTGCGCCCATTGTACATCTTTTTGAGCGATCTGGCAAGAGGAAACCCCGGGCGCGCGGAAATACACAGGCAGTACAATCGGCCCTCTTGACTTTACCGTGGCAGCGTGCTACAATGCCGCCGAAATCACAGAGAAGGAGGCGCACCCCATGAGCAAGCGGATGCTGCTGAAGGCCTGCATGTGTATGTGTCAGTCCAGCTGCTTCGCGCGGCTCGGTTTGTGTGCGCATGCCGGGGCCTGAGGGCCCTTCATATTCCATAAAATGGGAGCGGCATCCGCACGGGTGCCGCTTTTCATTGTTCCAAACCTTTGAAACGGGGTGACGGTATGCAAACCCTCTTATCCGTACACTGGATGCCCTATCTGGCGCTGGCGGTGACCCTGATCGCCATGGTGGTCCTGCGAATGCTTTCGAAAAAGCTGGTCTGGACGCCGGTGATCCTCATCGCCATGGTGCTGGGCGCCGGCATCGGTGTTCTGTTCGCCTCCGGGAACAACGCGTGGCTCAAATGGGTGGACTTCCTCGGCGAGGTCTACATCCGCCTGCTGATGCTGATGGTGGCGCCGGTGATCCTGCTGTCGATCATCTCGGGGTTCATCTCCCTGCACGGCCGGGCCAACGCGAAGAAGGTGGGGCTGCGCAGCGTGTTCTGGCTGCTGCTGCAGGCGGCGATCGCGGTGGCGCTGAGCATGGCGGTGGGCCTGCTGACGGGGATCGGCAAGGGTGCCGGCGACGTGTTTGACCTGGGCAGCGTGTCGGGCAGCACCGTGGCGGCTTATGAAAACCTGTCCCGGCCCTTCGACCGCGTGCTGCTGGGCCTGCTGCCGGCGAACGTGGTCACGGATGTCGCAAACAGCAATGTGCCGGCCATCATCATCACCGGCGTGGCCATCGCCCTGGCGTATCTGGCGATCGCCCGCGCGGAGGGTGAGGAGAAGGTGGCGGTCTTCGCCCGCTTTGCGGAGGCTGCCCGGAAGATCGTCTTCCGGATCCTGGAGGTCCTCATCGACCTGACGCCTTACGCGGTGCTGTGCCTGATCGCCGGCTCCGCCAGCCGCCTGCTGCAGAGCTGGGAGACCATGCTGCAGCTGCTGGCGCTGATGGGCTTGATCTACGCGGTGTGCATCGTCCACACCTACGTCGCCGGCGGCCTGATCATCCGCCTGCGAGCCAAGCTCCCGGCCGTGAAGTTCTTCCGCCGGATCTTCCCGGTGCAGGCCACGGCCTTCACGACCCAGTCCAGCGTGGGCACCCTGCCGGTGACCATCCGCACGCTCAAGGACGAGGTGGGCGTGTCGGAGGAGATCGCCAACTTCACCGGCTCGCTGGGCACCACGATCGGCATGCCGGGCTGTACCGGCATCTGGACCGTGCTGCTGGCCGTCTTCTACGTCCACGCGGCGGCCCTTCCCTGGGGCGTGGCGGAGTACGTCCAGCTGGGCCTGGTGGCGGTGATGATGGCCGTGGGCAGCGCGGGCGTTCCGGGCATCGCGGTGGTGAGCGCCATCGGCCTCTTCGGCACCCTGGGACTGCCGGTGAGCGCGGTGATCCTGATGCAGCCCATCAACACCATCTCCGACATGATCCGCACGATGGACAACGTCTCCACCGCGGCCATCGCCGCCACGGTGGTGGCCCGGGAGAACGACCTGCTCGACGACCGGGTCTTCGGCAGCGAAAAACAGCGGGAGGTGACGCAGCCGTGAAGAAGTCCCTGATTGCCCTGGCGGTGCTGACCGTGATCGCCCTGATCCTGGGCGGCCTGGCCCTGGCCTCCGCAAACCACGGCGTGAAGACCGTCACCGACGCGATCGCCGCGATCGGCGAGCCAGCCTTCAACGAGGAGACCCGCGCGCGGATCGACGCCGCGGATGCCGCCATCGCGGCCCTGGACCCCGACCTGCACCTGACGGACCGGGTGGAGAACCTGGCCGGGCTGCGGCAGGCCAAGATCGCCTATGTGGAGAATGCCATTATTCAGCTGACCAGAGCGGCCCGCCGCGAGGCCGGCAAGACCCCCGACGAGGCGGAGATCCGCACGCGCCTGGCACAGGCGGAGGAGGCCTTCGCCCGCTACTTCACCGCGGAGGACGCGGCGGACATCGGCAATTACAACAATCTGGTGAAATACCGGGAGGAATACGGCGACGCGGCTCCGGCTGCGCCCGCGTTCCAGAACCTGACCCCGCCCGATCAGGCGGAACCCATTGATCTGTGCTGACAGCGGGGGATGACCTCATCCGGCGCTGCGGCGCCACCTTCCCCTAAAGGGGAAGGCAAAGGACAAAAAAGTAACCAAAAGCCTTCTCCTTTAGGAGAAGGTGCCCGTAGGGCGGATGAGGTCTCCTCCGTCCAATCGTATTTGGTGCATCCTGTCTGAGACA
>CAMKAE010000172.1 GCA_946410395.1 uncultured Clostridia bacterium | reverse complement strand
GGTCAGGGCTTCCGGCGCAAGGTCCGCGCAGAGAAAGCGGCAGCCGAGCTCCCGGGCCACAGCGGCGGTGGTGCCGGAGCCGCTGCACAGGTCCGCGGCCAGGTCGCCGGGCTCCAGCACACAGGCCAGCAGACGGCGCAGCAGGGCGGCGGGCTTCTGGGTGGGCCAGCCGTTGCGCTCCGGGTCCCGCTGCTGCAGGTGGCTGATGTCGCTCCACACGTCCCCGACGCTGATGGGGTCGTCGTCATAATAGCGGTATTCCTTGCCGTTGCTGACGATGACGCTGCAGGGACGGCCGTTTTCGTCCACGATGCGCTTCATGTGGCTCCGGCGGCGGCTGGAGCGGGGCACCGCGGCCTTCATGGGATCCAGGCGCCAGTCGGGCGTCTTGCCATAGATCAGGATCGTGTCGTGCTTGCGGCTGAATGTGCGCTTGGCCCGGCCGCCGCTCTCATACGCCCAGATGACCTCGTTGACAAAGCAGCTCTCGCCGAAGAGCTCGTCGCACAGCAGCCGCGCGCGGGCGGAGGCGCGCCAGTCCAGGTGCAGCATCAGCACGCCTGTGTCGGTCAGCAGTGCCCGGGCGTTTTCGAGCATGCCCCGGACCAGATCCAGGTATGCTTCCCGGGTCGGGAACCGGTCCGTGAAGGCCGACAAGACCATGGTCGGTTTTCCGCTCGCCCAGCCCTCCTCGCCGAAGGGCAGCCTGCGCCGGAAGTCCTCGCCGGTCAGGAAGGGCGGGTCGACATAGACCGCCTGGACCTTGCCGGCATACGGCGCCAGCGCTTCCTGCGGCATACCGGTGTCCAGACACAGGAAGGCGCTCTGCTCGTCCCCGAAAACGGCCTTGCGGACGGATGCCTGACGGAACATTCAACCACCTCCGAATGCTCGCTGCAGATCCCGAAGCGCATCATGCGCTCGGGTCAGATTCAGAAGAAAATCGCGCTGTTCGCTGTCTTCACGGAGCCACTGCCCGCATTGCCGGACCGCGTCCACAAAACGCTGCGAACATCCCTTTGTCCCGGCGGCGGCCATGGGGCAGACGGCCCGGGCCCGGGCGTCGACCGCAACCTTGATTGCATCCCCGCGGATCAGGGGCAGCAGGGGAAACAGCCGGCAGGAGAGCGGCCGGTTCCGCCGGTCGCAGCGGCTGTCGCAGACCAGCAGCTTCCCGGCTTGCGTGTCCAGGATACGCCACCCGGCCGGCAGAGGTGCCAGAGCTTCCTCGCCGGGGAAGAGCAGCATGCCGGTCTCCTCCCCGGGCAGGGAGGAACAGCAGGCCGCGCCGCAGAGCAGGCCGCAGTCTGTCTCCATCGGCGTGACGCCCGCGAGCAGATCCCGGCACCGGGTGAGCACATCCACCGCCATATCGTCCTCCGTCAGATGGTTTTCTCGGAATCCATCAGGATGGTGCAGGGGCCGTCATTCACAAGGTGCACCTGCATGTCCGTGCGGAAGCGACCGGTCTCCACGCGGATGCCCTTTGCCCGCCAGGCGTTCACCAGCATGGTGTACAGGGCTTCGGCCTGCTCGGGACGGGCGGCGCGGGTGAAGCCGGGCCGGCGCTGCCCCCGCGTGTCGCCGTAAAGGGTGAACTGGCTCACGGCCAGGATCTCACCACCGGCATCCGACAGGGAGCGGTTCAGCTTGCCGTCCTCATCCTCAAAGATCCGCAGGTTGGGGACCTTCTCGGCCATGTAGCGGACGTCGGCCTCCGTGTCATCGACGCTGACGCCGATGAGGACCATATATCCCGTGCCGATGGCGCCGACGGTCTCGCCGTTCACGGTCACGGATGCTTCAGTCACCTTCTGGATCACACAGCGCATTGCTCATCCCTCCGTCAGCGCACGGGCGAAGATCATCCGGCCCGCGTTGGTCTGCAGCACACTGGTCACCTGGGCCTGCAGGCTTTCGCCCACGCGGCTGCGGCCGCCGTCCACGACCACCATGGTGCCGTCGGGCAGATAGCCCACGCCCTGGGCGGCCTCTCGGCCCTCCTTGACGATCTCGATGGTGACCGTCTCGCCGGCCACCAGGGCCGGACGCAGCGCGGAGGCGAGGGAATCGATGGACAGCACCCGGATGCTGCTGACCTGGGCGGCGCGGTTGAGGCTGTAATCGCCGGTGATCACCGCGGCGCCGGTGTCGCGCGCCAGGCGCAGCAGCTTCACGTCCGGGTCATCCGTGTCCGCATAATCCGTCGTGTCGTTCCGGAAGAGCTCGCCCCGGGACTGCCGCAGCTGCTCCAGGATCTCCATGCCACGCTTGCCCTTGGCCCGGCGGACCGGATCCGGGGACTCCGACACAGCCCGCAGCTCGTCTACCACAAAGCCCGGCACCACCAGCACCCCCTCCAGGAAGCCCACGGCGCTGACATCGGCGACGCGCCCGTCGATCAGGGCAGAGGTGTCGATCAGCTTGATGGAGGCGGCGGACTTGTGCTTTTTGCCCCGGAGTTTTTTGGCGCTGGAACGGAAGGTGCGGTTGAACTGCCGGTTCAGGTCGGAGGAGCGCCGATAGCCCACGGTGTACCCCAGCAGGCCCAGGGTCAGGTAGGTGATGGCGGTGAGAACGGTGGTGAAGATGGAATTGCCCATGCGGCTGTAGATCACGGAGATCAGCGCGGCAATCACCAGCCCGACCAGGAGCCCGAAAACCGCCGGCAGCAGCCGGTTGGCCGGAATCCCGTCCACCTTCTGCACGGTGGAGGAGAACAGCCGGCTCATCCAGTTCACGATCCGCTCGGAAAAGATGAACAGGATCACCGCGCCCAGAAGGCTGACGGCCAGGTAGGTCAGGGCAACCTCCACCGCGGGCAGGGCAAAGTTGGGGCTTGCCAGGCGGAACAGGGAGAGCGCGCCGGCGGCCAGGGCGGCGCCGATGCCGCCTCCCAGGGCGGTCACCAGCAGGCGCAGCAGGTTGTGCAGGGTTGAGGATTTCATGTTCATGGAATCAGCCTCTCATCGGAGAAGTTCCGGCCGGATAAAGGCGGGCAGGGGCCGGAGGTAGAGGAAGAGCAGCGGCTGCGCGGGCTCCTCCGGGGCTTTAAGCGTGACGCTGACGTCCGGGGCCCGCCAGAGGGTGTCGCCCACCACGGCGGAGACCCGGAGGGTATAGGTGCCGGCCGGTGCGTAGGTGCCGTCGTTCAGCCGCCCGCTCCAGGTGAGGGAGGAGGCGGTGGGCACCAGCTGCTCGGGTCGCGAGGGATCCCGGGAGGCCAGCCGGCGCACGGTGCGTCCGTCGGCGTCCAGCACGGCGACGGAGAGCTCGCAGGGCACGGCATGGGTCACGATCAGGGCGCACTCCTCGCCGTAATCGGGGCAGAAGGCCTCCGTGGCCGAAACCGTGAGCGCGGGGTCGGCGTCCGCGGGCGGAATGCACAGAACGGTGGCGCCAACGACGTCCACGGCGCTGCCCTGGATGGCCAGCAGCTGCAGCAGCACATAGCCCTCGCCGTAGTCCTCGTCATAGGTCTGCAGGGTGATCCGGCGCTCTTTGTATCCGGGCTGCAGGCTGCCGGGCTGACGGCCGGGAAGGCTGCTGCGGTCGCCCTCGTCGTAGCGCAGCTCCGCGTTTGCGAAGTCCCAGGCGCCGTCGCGCTGGTAGACCAGCTGGTAGGCCAGGCGCAGGGGCTGCAGAACTGTGAATGAAAAGGCGATGGTGGGGGAGGCGATGGAAAGAGCGCCCACCTCGAAGGTCAGTCCGTCCACAAGCGCGTTGCGGTTCAGGCGGGCCGCGGCGTCGCGGCTGTAGACAGCAACCGGGAAGCTGCTGTCCTCCGGGTATACCCGCACAGTGGAAGCGCCGTGGTTGGCCAGCAGATAGCGCTGGAGCTCCTGCAGGAGGACGGTGCCGTCCCGGTTTTCGTCGGCTCCGTAATTGCCCGCGGCGCTGATGCCCCGGACCAGGCAGCCGGTAAAGTAGCCTGAGCCGCGGTCCAGATCGCTTTCACCGGCCCAGAACCAGCTCTCCTCCGCGCCGCCGGAGGAGCAGATCAGCGTGTATTCCCGTCCCGTGAACAGGCTTTCCGACAGGGCGGAGATGCCTTTTCCCAGCACGGCGCCGCTGTGACAGGCGTCGAGGATCAGGAACTTGCGTCCGCCGTAGGGATCCAGAATGGCCTTGAGCTCGGCGGCGGTGAGGCGGGTTTCCTGCAAGCCGTCCGAGAGCAGCATGGCGAACTCGCCGGGAGCCATGCCCTCCTCCCACAGGCCGTGGGTGCTGATATAGAAGCAGCAGACGTCGTCCGGCCCGGTTCCCGCGAAGGCTTCTTCTGCCAGCGCGCGCAGGCGTTCCTTGTCGGAAAGGCCGTCGGGCTGCGCGATGAGGCGGTCCGCGGGCACCGTTCCCCGGAGCGCTTCCGTCATCAGATGGACGTTGTTGGCGGAGGAGGGCGCTGTGCTCTCCTGCGAGAGGAATTGGTCGCAGCCGATGAGCAGGGCCCGCCATTCCGCCAGCGCAGGGACCAGCAGGCAGGACAGGAGCAGGACAAACACCGCCAGCCAGCGCCAGCGAAGCATGGGCTCCCCTCCTCTCCCGCAACGGTTCTCTGTACCGGAAAGACAGCTTCCAACAAATAGAGTATACCGCCAAATGCCGCGTTCGTCAATCGCGGGAAATATCGCCGCCGGTGCTTGACCCGCGCCCGCCGGCGCGCTATAATGGTTGCGTGCGAGGTGACCAGGTGATCGCGTGCCGCAAGGCATGAGGAAAGTCCGAGCACCGCAGGGCAGGGTGCCGGCTAACGGCCGGTGGAGGCGACTCCAAGGAGAGTGCAACAGAGAGATACCGCCCCGGAATACTGTGAAAATCGTACTTCGTGCGTTTTCTGGTTATTTCCGGGGTAAGGATGGAAAGGCGAGGTAAGAGCTCACCCGCGGCCTGGCGACTCGTCCGCGATGTAAACCCCACCCGGTGCAAGATG
>CAMKAE010000171.1 GCA_946410395.1 uncultured Clostridia bacterium | reverse complement strand
CTGGCCTGGCTGGTGGGCCGGACCAACCTGATCGGCAAGCGGTTCTTCCGCTTCCTGTTCATCCTGACCTACATGGTGCCGCCCTATGTGGGGGCCATGGCCTGGACGCACCTGATGAACCCCAACGCGGGCCCGGTGAACCAGGTGCTGCGGGCGATTTTCGGCATGGGCGACAGCCCCGGCCCGCTCAACATCTACAGCCTGCCGGGCTTGATCTGGGTGCTGACCACCTTCTACTATCCCTATGCGTTCATCACCATCAGCCGCGCCATGGAGAAGATGGACCCCACGCTGGAGGAGGCCAGCCGCATCGCCGGCGCGTCCCCCTTCCGCACGATGATGAAGATCACGCTGCCCATGATGACGCCCTCCCTGATCGCCGGGGCGCTGCTGGTGTTTGTCAGCGCCGCCAGCTGCTATGGGATCCCGTCCATCATCGCCGGCGGGACCAGCGGTCTGGAGACCGCCACCACCCGCATCAAGCTGATTCAGGGCCTCGGGCAGGACGGCATCACCGACGCCACGGGCCTGGCCGTCTTTCTGATGCTGGTGGCGCTGCTCATCCTGTTCCTGTCCGATGTGGTGCTGGCCCGCAGGCAGTACACCACCGTCTCCGGCAAATCCACGCAGCCGGTCATCGTTGACCTGCGTAGGTGGCGCGTCCCGCTGACGGTGCTGACCTGGCTGTTCGCGCTGATCGTGGTGTTCCTGCCCTTCCTCACGATCCTGTCCATCTCCCTGCGGACGGACCTGGGCAAGAGCCTGCTGGACGTCTCCAACCTCACGCTGAGCAGCTATGTCACGGCCTTCCGGGAGCCCGCCACCCTGGCCTGCCTGAAGAACTCGCTGATTTTTGCACTCATCGCCGCCACGGTGGGCATCGCGGTGTCCTGCGTCATGAGCTATCTGCTGCAGCGGACGCAGATCCGGGGCCGCTCCATCCCCAACTTCCTGATCACCCTGGGATCCGGCACGCCCTCCGTGGTCATCGCTGTCGGGCTGATCATGACCATGAAGGGCAATCTGGGCCTGAACATTGTGGCCACGCCGATGATCATGGTGGTGGCCTATCTGGTGAAATACCTGATGATGGGCATGCGCACCGTCGTCTCGGCCATGAGCCAGATCCACGTCTCCCTGGAGGAGAGCAGCCAGATTTCCGGCGCGGGCTGGACCCGCACGATGCTGCGGATCACGGCGCCGCTGATCCTGCCGTCCATCATCGCGGGCTGGCTCCTGATCTTCATCCCCTGCTTCTACGAGCTGTCCATGTCCGTGCTGCTCTCCACCGACACCACCAAGACGATCGGTGTGCAGCTCTTTGACTACTGGACGTTCCACTCCAAGCAGGTGGGCTGCGCCATGGCCTTCGGCATCCTGCTCGTGGTGGTGGCGCTGAACCTGCTCCTGGTGCTGCTGGATCATCTCCTCACCCGACTGACCAGGGGCAAATCCGCCGTCTGAGAAAGGAAGATCACCATGGCAAGCGTAACGATCAGGCAAGTGACCAAATCCTTCGGCGAGACCCAGGTGCTGAAGGCGTTTGACGAGACCATCGCGGACGGAGAGTTCGTGACCCTGCTGGGCCCCTCCGGCTGCGGCAAGACCACCATGCTGCGGATCATCGCGGGCTTTGAGCACCCCACCTCGGGGGAGGTCTGGATCGACGACCGGATGGTCACGGGCGGGAAGACCTTTGTGCCGCCCGAAAAGCGCGGGATCGGCATGGTCTTCCAGTCCTATGCCGTCTGGCCCCACATGAATGTGTTCAAAAACGTGGCCTACCCGCTGACCATCCAGAAGGTGAAGCCCGAGGAGATCAGCCGCCGGGTGGCCCGGGTACTGGACATCGTGCATCTGTCGCAATACGCTCAGCACCTGCCCAGCCAGCTCTCCGGCGGCCAGCAGCAGCGCATCGCCCTGGCCCGGGCGCTGGTGGCAGAGCCCAAGCTCCTGCTGCTCGACGAGCCCCTGTCCAACCTCGACGCCAAGCTGCGGGAGACCATGCGCTTCGAGATCAAGGAGATCCAGAAAAAGCTGGGCATCACCGTGGTCTACGTCACCCACGACCAGACCGAGGCGATGGCCATGAGCGACCGGATCTTCGTGATCAACCGGGGCGTGGTGCAGCAGCGGGGCACGCCGGAGGAGATTTATGACCGGCCGGCGAACCAGTTTGTGGCGGACTTTCTGGGAAAGGTGGATTTCTTCAGGGGCGAGGTGAAGGCGGGGAAGATCGTGATCCCCGCCATGGGCGGCCAGGCGCTGCCCTACGCGGGCCCGCTGACCGGCAGGGTGGACGTGGGCATCCGCCCGGAGCAGCTGCGCTTCAAGGCGGACGGCTCGCTGTGGGGCGTGCTGGAGACGCAGTACTATCTGGGGGACGTGGACGACTGCCGCGTGCGCGTGGGCGATGCCCTGGTGCGGGTCATCGCCCCGGGCGGCAAGTACAGGAAGCTGCGGAACGGGGAGGAGGTTCGCCTGGAAGTACGGGACTTCATGGTGTTCCCGGAGGACGGCTCCCTGGACGAGATGCTGGAGATCCGGACCTGAGGCGGAGGAGACTGGGAAATGTACCTGACGGCCTTCTTTTTCCCCGATGAGGAGCGGGAGACCGATTTCCTCTTTGACCTGAAGACCACCTATGACCAGAGCCTGTATCCCTTCCGGGTGCTGCCGCGCACGGGCTTGCGGGAGATCCGATTCAGGCCGGTCACGATCCTCTATGGCGGCAACGGCAGCGGCAAGAGCACCGTGCTGAATGTCATCGCGGAAAAGCTGCGCCTGGCGCGCGAGAGCGCCTTCAACCGCACGCGATTCTATCAGCGGTATGTGGATCTGTGCAGCTTCACGCAGGAAGAGACGATCCCGGCCGGGAGCCGGATCATCACCAGCGACGACGTGTTCGACATGATGCTGGACATCCGCGCGGTGAACGAGGGCATTGAGCGGAAGCGGGCGGAGCTGGCGGAGGCGTATTTCGCGCTGCGGCGCGAGCACTTTCAGGTGAGCGGACTGGCGGACATGGAGCACCTGCACCGGGTCAACCGGGCCCGCGCGCAGACCATGAGCCGCTTCATCGAGGAGGAGAGCGGCCAGACCCTGCGGGAGCGCTCCAACGGCGAGAGCGCCCTGCTGTTCTTCCAGGCGAAAATGGAGACGGACACCCTCTGCCTGCTGGACGAGCCCGAGAACAGCCTGAGCCCGGAGAATCAGCTGGCGCTGGCGGATTTCCTGCAGGAGGCTGTGCGCTACTGCGGCAACCAGCTGGTGATCAGCACCCATTCGCCCTTTCTGCTGGCCATCCCGGGAGCGAGGATCATCGACCTGGACAACGGCGCGCAGGTGACGGAGCGCTGGACGCAGCTGAAGAATATACGGGTCTATCGCGATTTCTTCCGCAAGCACGCCGATGCGTTTGATGACGCAGACTGAGCGCGCTTTGTCCGCCTGCGCAACCGGTGCGCTTTTGCGTTTTAGCTTGCAAAAGCAGAGCCCCTGTGCTATACTCAAATTGTGGGAGATTGCCCGCAGAGGTGTTATGTTCTTCAAAAGGACGAAAGAAATTTCTTATGTAACCTGTGCAAGTTACCTCCTGTGTAATTGGGCTTGGGTATAATCGGGTTATGAAAACACCCAGGAGGGAGGAAGACACGATGAAGAAAGTTTGGACGAAGCGGCTCGCGATGCTGCTCATGTGCCTGCTGTGCCTGACGGTATGGGCTGCGGCGGAGGAAATCCCGGAGGAGACGGCGCCGATCGCCGAACCGGCTGAGATCGCGGTGATTCCGGAGGCGGAGGCGCCTGCGGAAGAGGCACCCGTTGAGGTGGAACTGGCAGAGACCGACGAACCCATGGAGGCCGTGGAACCGGAAGCGCCGGCGCCTGAAGAACCCGCCGAAGATCCGGAAGAACAGGAACCGGTCGTAGCCCCGGAGGAGCCGGAAGCGCCCGAAGCCCCGGAGGCGACGGAAGCCCCTGAAGCCGTGGAAGAGGAACCCGCCCCGGAGGCGGATTCGGAGGAGAACATCGTTCTGATACCGGAGCTGAAGCTGGACAACAACAAAAAGGAACGGGTGGAGCTGAGCGCGGAGACCACGAACGCGGTCTACAGCGTGAAGGTCTCCCGGGACATGACACTGGCGCTGCGGGCCGAGGGCTTCCCGGTGACGATGAAGCTGACCAACCAGCGTACGGGCGAGGAGACGCTCTTCAAGCCCACCCCGGAGGAGGAGCGCGCAGGCGTCCTGGAGATCACAGTCGCGCTGCGCCGGGGAGAGTACCTCCTCACGATTGAGGCGATGGAGCCCGGCAGCGAGGGCCTTTGCCTGCTGTCGGCCGCCGAAGCTGTGGATGAGGGCGAACTCATCCCGGAGGAGGAACTGATCCCCGACGAGGAAATCATCCCGGTGGAGGTCGCACTCTCCGAAGCGGAGACCGGAGAAGAGAGCCTGGAGATCGAGGACTATGACACGCCGCTGGGGCTGGACCCCGATGAAATCGGCGTGACGCTCATCGCGGCCTACGGCGAGTACGCGTCCGTCACCCTCACGGCGGTTGTCACGGGCTGCGACCCGGCGCTGGTGACGGTTGACTGGCAGTATTCCCCCGACGGCGGCGTGACGGTGTACACCGTCGAAGACGCCCACGGCCTGGCCTATGCCTACACGGTAAACGACAACAACCGGGATTATCTCTGGCGCGCCGTCGTGACCCGCGTGGGTGAAAGCGAAGCCGAATAACAGTCAGAACCCGCGCGGCCCGGTCAACCGGGCAATGCGGACATCACAAAAGAGATGCCATCCCCTGTATGAGGAGATGCGCATCTCTTTTGTGATGATTGATTGGGTGTACCAGGAACCCGGATCGTGTATTTGATACGATTTTCAGATAAGGATGATCAATCAAGAAACGGTATGCACCCGAAGGTCCAGGGCGATCGGAAAGCC
>CAMKAE010000170.1 GCA_946410395.1 uncultured Clostridia bacterium | reverse complement strand
AAGGAGCTGACCGAGCGCCTGCAGGACGGCAGCGTGCGGGAGGTCATCCTGGCCACCAATCCGGACATCGAGGGCGAGGCCACCGCGGCGTACATCGCCCGGCTCATCAAGCCCACCGGGGTGCGGGTCACCCGCATCGCCCACGGCGTGCCCGTTGGCGCGGACCTGGAATACGCCGACGAGGTCACCCTGTCCAAGGCCATGGAGGGCCGCAGGGAGATGTGAATCCCCATATCTGAAAAGCCGGTTCGGCCGGCTTTTTTGCTGCCCGGATTGCGGGAAAGAACAGCTTTGATCAGAATGCAAAATGAGGGGAATGGAAGAGAAAGGGGCGCAGCAAGCGGCGCCCCTACCCTTGAACAACAGAAATAACCGCAAGGCGATCATTTGACCCAGAAGCGGCTGATACTTATCTCAGTTAGGCTTGCTAAATGAAAGAAAAGGGATTTCGCGGTCTGCGGACCGCAACCAGGGCTTTCCGATCGCCCTGGACCTTCGGACGCATACCGTTACTTGATTTATAATACTTAACTGAGAATAGTATGAGCCTCTGTCTCCCCGGCTTGCCGGGGAGATGTCGCCGCAGCGACAGAGGGGCCTGCGCCAATGCAAACCATACGACTGAGAACAGTATAAAACAGCCTCCCCGAAGGGAGGCTGCGGAAAACCATGGGCTTACTTGATGTTGTTTTCCTTCAGGAAGGCCTTGAACTCGTTGGATTCGGAGAAGTCCTTGGACTCCTGCTGACGGCTGCGGGCGCCGCCATTGAGCTCGCTGACCCACCAGGCCTTGCCGGCGCTGTCGGAGGCATGACCCAGATAGAGGTTGTAAAGCACTTCCACATACTCGTCGTTGGTCCGGTTCCAGGCGAGAGACTCGGCGCAGAACAGGTACTCGTTGGCGATCGTGAGGGCGGAAGCCTTCTTGGTGAGCAGGCGGGTGCAGATCTTGTTGAGCTCATTCACGTCATAGTTCCGCTTGAGCACCGCGGTGAAGCAGCGGGCGGCGAAGGCCGTGACGTTGGGGTTCTGGTCGCGGGCCTGGGTCAGCGGGACCTGGCCGGGCAGAGCCGTGGCATAGGGCGCGTTGCACAGCGCAGCCATCTCCGCGGAAATCACCAGCTGGTTGGCCACATAGTTCAGGGAGACGCCGTTGTTGACCAGGCCGGTGAAGTAGGCCTTGCCGGCCGGATCGGAAGCGCGGCCCAGCAGCACGCTGTAGAGCTCCTCGATGGCCTGATTCGTGGTCAGGGCGCGCTTGGTGTACTCCGTGCTGCTCAGCACGGTGTTGATGTACTGGCCGATGGTGATGTTGCGGTTCAGCAGACGGTTGGTCCAGTTGTTCAGATACGTCACGTCATAGGTGTCATGGCCCAGCATCTGGGTGTAGGCGCGGTTCACCATCATGGTCAGGTCGCCGCTGATGTCGCGGGTCTCGGTGGGAACCACGAAGCCGGGATTAATGCCGTAGGTGGAGCACTTGCCCTTGAACTCGGTGCTGTCGCAGATCTGGTTGACGATCCAGTCGGTGGACAGGCCCTGATTGTAGTAGCCGAGCCAATACTTCACGCCGTTGGGATCCAGGGACGGATCGTGCAGCATGGCCAGGTACAGGTGCTCGATCACCTGCTGGGGCGTGAGGTTGCGGGCCTTGAACTCGTTGCTCTTCATGAAGCCGCTGACCAGGGAAGCGCCGCTCTCCTTGCCGGTGAGCAGGCCGTTGCACCAGAAGTTCAGGCCGGGGATGTCGGGTTCACGGTTGAGGATCTGGCGATAGCAGGCCACCACGAAGGCGGTGACGTCCTTGTTCTGGTCCCGGGCTTCCGTCAGGATGAGGGTGCCGGGCACCACGGCGTAGGACGTGCACAGGGCTTCATAGTCGGTCGCGCGCTTCGTGCGGATATCGCTGATGAGCCAGTGCAGGGACAGGTAGCTCTCCAGAGCCTCCTCGCCTTCCTTCAGCTCGGTGGCGGAGGGATCCGCGTCCGTCATGCAGTTGTAGATGCGCTTGACGGCCTCGTCGTTGTCGTACTCCTTGTTGGCGAACTCCTCGCTGTAGACCAGGGAGTCGATGAGGTCGATGGCGGTGATTTCGCCGTTGGCCAGCTTCACGCACCAGGTCAGCAGTCCGCTGCTGTCGCAGTCACGGCCCAGCAGCTTGTTGTAGCAGTGCTGGACAAAGTTGGAAATCGTGGCCGGGCCGCAGTAGAACATGGTGGAGAACTGCTTGGCGTAATTCTTGCAATTCACGTCGCCGTAGACGTACTTGTATTCGCCCAGGGCATGGTCATAGAGGATGGTGCTCGCGCCGTCCACCTGGAAGATCGCGTTGGGGTTGATGGCGTTGAAGGCATAAGCGCCGACTTCGCTCACACTCGAGGGGATCTTCACGAAGATCATGTTCGTGTCATTCTCGAAGGCATGGCTGCCGATGCGAACCAGGGTGTCCGGGAAGAGCATGTTGTTCAGCACCGGGCAGGTGGCGAAGGCGTAATCACCGATCACTTCGAGCTTGTCGTTGAGGGTGACGTTGGTCAGGTTGGTGCAGCCCTCGAAGGCATGGTCCAGCACCTTCTTGACATCCGCAGTCAGCACCATTTCCTTCAGGGAAATGCAGTACGCGAAGGCATGGTCGCCGATCTCCTCCACCTTGGTGGGCAGGGTGAAGCTGTCCATGGCCACGCAGTTCTCAAACGCGCGGTTGCCGATCTTGGTGATGTTGGCGGGCAGAGAAACAGACTTGAGGCCCGTGCAGCCGCTGAAGCACTGCTCCGGCACCTCGGTCATGCTCGGCGGCAGGGCGATGGTGGTCAGCCCCGTGCAGCCGTGGAAGGCGCCGGTGCCGATAGTGATCACGCTGTCGGAGATGGTGATGGAGGTCAGAGCCGTCTTGCCGGAGAAGGCAAAGGGCCCGATCTCAATGATGGAATCCGGAATGATCACGCTGTTGCCGGTGCCGATGTAATGGACGATCTTCGTCTTGGCGGCGTCCAGCTCAAAGTTGAGGTTCAGGTACTCTTCCTCGGTGAGGCCAGCCATCTCGACTTCGATATTCGCTTCGTCGGCGGGAACCTCAGCCTCGACCTCAACTTCCTCGATCTCCTCGACGGGCACATCGGCCGTCTCCTCGACCGGGGTCACGGCGTCGGCTTCCTGGGGGATCTCCTCCAGGAGCTCAGCCTCCGCCAGGGCGGGGAACACCACGGCGGCAGTCGCCACCACGACGCCCGCGGCGTCCCGCAGGATCACGCGGTACGCGCCGGGGTTCTCCTCGGCGGTGACGGTGAAGATGCTGCCGGTGGCCACGGTCTTCCAGACCTTCTCGCCGGCCTCGTCCACGGTCTCGGCCTGCCAGGCCACGCTCACCAGCGTGGCGTCGCCGGTGATCTCCGCCTTGTAGGTCAGGGTATCGCCCGCGTACACATCACCGGTGTTCTGCAGCACGGCCGCGACACTGCCGGTGAAGGCTTCGGGTTCTTCCTCCACAGCGGGGGTTTCTTCCACAACAGGGGTTTCCTCCACGGCGGGGGTCTCTTCGACAACAGGAGCCTCCTCCACAACGGGAGTCTCCTCAACCACCGGTTCGACGATTTCCTCGACCGGCAGGATCTCCTCTTCCTCGGCCAGAGCCGCCGGGAACATCACGGCGCTCAGCAGAAGACACAGGGAGAGCAGCATGGCGAGTGTTTTCTTCACGACTATGTCACTCCTTTGCTGGAATCTGATTATTGGCAGGGAAAACCTTCCTGTAATGATTATAGTAATCACCCGGCGATTGTCAAGGCAACGGCGGCGGAAAACGGCCGCACACTTGTAAATTAAGAATTCCGAAACATTTCCGAAAAAAACCCGATGCCGGATCGACACTTTCTTTTGATTCTTTTCACGCCGGTCAGGATGGGCTTTCGCCGCACGAAATGTTACGAAAGTGTTGACTTTTTGTGTTGGTTCGGGTAAACTCTGCATGCCGGCAGGAATGCTGTTTTTTGCGTTATCCCTGAACCGGCCGGGAAGGACCGGAAGGAGAACAGAGGGATATGGAACGATACGGGCTGATCATGGCAGGCGGCGGCGGCACGCGGTTCTGGCCGCTGTCCCGGCAGCGCAGGCCCAAACAGCTGCTGAACCTGACCGGGCGGGACCTGATGATCAACGAGACCTTCGACCGCATGGCCCGGGTCATCGACCCGGAGCACATCTATATCGTCACCAGCGCGCTGCAGGCGGACGCCCTGCTGGCGGCCTGCGGCGGGCGGATCCGGCGGGAGCGCATCCTCACGGAGCCAGAAGGCCGCAACACCGCCGCCTGCATCGGCTACGGCGCGGCGTATTTGCAGGCCCTGCACGGGGACTGCGTGATGCTTATCACCCCGTCGGACCACTACATCCGGGACACCGGAAGCCTCTGCGCCGTGTGGGAGACCGCCCTGAAATGCGCGCAGAACAGCGACAGGCTGCTGACCATCGGCATTCAGCCCACCTGGCCCGCCACCGGCTACGGCTATATCCGCTATGACACCGAGAGCGCAGCCCCGGTGCGGACCGTATATGAATTCAAAGAAAAGCCCGACGCGGCCACGGCCGGGCGCTACCTGGACAGCGGCGGCTACGCCTGGAACAGCGGGATGTTCGTCTGGCGCAGCGATGTGATCTTGGCGCAGCTGGCCCGGCACGCGCCGGACATCGCCCGGGGGCTGGCGGAAATCCGCTCCGCCGTGGGCACCCCCGCGGAGGCGGAGACGCTCCGCCGGGTCTACCCCTCCCTGCGGGCCATCTCCGTGGACTACGCGGTGATGGAGCCCGCGGCCGCCGCGGGGGACGTGATGCTCGTGCCCGGCTGCTTCGGCTGGAACGACGTGGGCAGCTGGGACATGATGCCCGTTCTGCACGCGCCCGACGGCGAGGGCAACGTGCTGCTGGGCGACGTCGCGGCGCAGGACAGCCGGAACTGCGTGGTTTACGCCTCCGGCCGCACCGTGGCCCT
>CAMKAE010000169.1 GCA_946410395.1 uncultured Clostridia bacterium | reverse complement strand
AACGCGCAGCCCTGCCCGAGCAGGAACTGCACCGCCCGCCGGTTCATCACCGGGATGCCAGGCCCCGCGGCAAAGGGCAGCGGCCAGTTCAGACCCAACTGCCCCACCGAGCCCAGCACCACGCCCTCCAGGCGGTCCGTGTGCGCGGACACGAACGCGGCGATGGCCTGCAGCGTGGCCTCCCGGCACACCGTGGGAAGCTGCAGCCAGACCTTTTGCGGGAAGGCGGCCAGGCCATCCGCCAGCGCGGCAGGCCGCCAGTCCTCCGGGAACCAGACGACGCGGGCACCCGCGGGCACGTCGGCCAGCTGCGCGGCGCCGTACACGACGGCGGTCAGGGGAAGCTCGGCGCTCGACAGGGAACACACATCCGGCGGATAAACGGGGGAGGCAGGCGGCGCAAAGGCGTCCGCCCGCAGATCCCGCAGCCGCTCCAGGGCTTCCCGGCGCAGCTGATTGAGGGCGGATACGGGCACGAAGGCGTTCTCGGTCCGGACGACGCATCCCCGGGGTGCAAAGCCGGTGTCGCCGGTCTTGGCGAGATGGGCCATGGCGTCCTCCGGGGTCATGGCCCGCTTCTGCGCGGCCTGCACCGTTTCGCCGGTGACGGTCACGGACACAGCGCCGTCGGAGGCGGTCAGGGAGAGCGGAAGCCCGGGATGGGCGTCCAGCGAGAAATCCACGGGGACCGTGGGCAGCGGCAGGGCCATGGCGGCCCGGAGCTGCACGCTGTCCGCCAGGCGGACGACAGGATCGCCCGCGCGGACGTCCGCGTCCTCCCGCAGCCGGAGCCGGGCGGTTCCGCCCGCAGGGACCTCCGCGCCGGCGTAGAGCATTTCATAGTCCCCGGCGTGGGTCACGATCCGGAGCTGGTCGCCGTCGTGCAGGGGGAGATCGGTCCGGATCTGCGCGAAACGGCTGTCGGCGCGCAGGACCGTTCCCAGGGGAACGCCGCCGTGGTTGACGCGTGTGGGGTCGATGACCGCCGCGTCCTCGCAGCCCATCGCGTATCCGCGCATGAAGCCGCCCCGCTGGAAGATCTGCAGCAGGCCTTGCCGTTCATCCGGTGTGGCGGGCGCGAGGGTGTCCAGGCCCCTGCGGTAGGAGGCGGCGACCACCGCGACGTATTCCGGGCGCTTCAGCCGCCCCTCAAGCTTGACCGAGCAGGCGCCGGCGTCGGCCAGGACGGCCAGATTGTCCCGGAGGCAGACGTCCCTGGGGGAGAGCCATGCGCCCTTCTGCCCCCGCAGGGTATAGAGCATCCGGCAGGGCTGGGCGCACCGACCGCGGTTGCCGCTGCGTCCGCCCACGGCGGAGGAAAACAGGCACTGCCCGCTGACGCTGACGCACTGCGCCCCGTGGCCGAAGACTTCGGTCTCAACCCCGGTGGCGGCGGTGAGCCGGATCTCATCCAGGGAGCACTCCCGGGCCAGCACCACCCGCCGGATGCCGACGCGCTGTGCCCAGCGGGCGCCCGCGGCGTTGTGCAGGCTCATCTGCGTGGAGGCGTGGACCGTCAGGCCGGGGAAACAGAGGCGGATCATCCGCAGCACGCCCAGGTCCTGCACCAGCACGGCGTCTACGCGAACCTCCGCGAGGAGCTTCAGCAGGGCCATGAGGTCGTCGAACTCGTGATCCTTGACCAGGGTGTTCACGGCCACGTGGACCCGGACGTGATGGGAGTGGCAGAACGCGACGGCCTCGCGCAGGGCGGGCTCGTCGAAATTCCCGGCGCCGGCCCGGGCGCTGAAGGCGGAGCACCCCAAATAGACCGCGTCGGCACCCGCCGCCACGGCCCTGTCGAGGGCTTCCCGGCTCCCGGCCGGGGCAAGGTTCTCCATCATCCGGACGTCACTCCGCTTTCAGCCGGGTCAGTTCTTCCTGTGCCTCCCGGAGCTGCCGGAGCAGGCGCTGGTTCTCGTCCTGGGCCTTCATCAGCTCGTCGGCCATGTTCAGGCAGGCCAGGGCGTCGGACTGGGCCCGGGGCAGACGGGTGGTCAGCGCGCTCTCGCGCAGCTTGCGGTCCGCGTAGGCCGCCACCCGCTGCATATACTCCGGTGAATCCGAGGAGACAATGGTGTACTCTTTGCCGGCAACAAAGACGCTGGTTCTCTGCTTGGCGTTGTTCATATCGCTACTCCGCTTGTACGCATCTGAGTTAAATCCGCTAAATGGCAGAAAAGAGGATTTCGCGGTCTGCGGACCGCGACCAGGGCTTTCCGATCGCCCTGGACCTTCGGCTGCATACCGTTACTTGACTGATGATCCTTAACTGAGAATGGCATTACAGCTTCTCAAAGGGATAGTCGACGCCGAAGGTTTCGACGCGGATTGACGCCATCTTCTGATCCTCCAGGGGCTTGTCGCGGCGGTCCCGGGGCGCGTTGACGATGTCCTCGGCGGCTTCCATGCCCTCGAGCACCTTGCCGAAGGCGGCGTAGGAGCCGTCCAGGTGCGGGCTGTCACTGGTCATGATGAAGAACTGGCTGCCGGCGGAATTCGGGTTCATGCTCCGTGCCATGGACAGCACGCCGTAGGTGTGCTTCAGGGGATTGCGCACGCCGTTGGCGGCGAACTCGCCCTTGATGGCATAGCCCGGGCCGCCAATGCCGATGCCCTGGGGGTCGCCGCCCTGGATCATGAAGCCTGGGATGACGCGGTGGAAGATCAGCCCGTCATAGAAGCCGCTGTTGGCCAGGGCGATGAAGTTGCCCACGGACTGGGGCGCGATGTCGGGATAGAGCTCGCCTTTGAGCTGACGGCCGTCGGCGAGGGTGATGACAAAGGTGGGGTTTGCAGCCATGGGGATTCCTCCTTGTATGTCAGTGCCTTGTGGCTGGGGATATTGTAACAGGTTGCGGGCCGGTTTGCAAGCGGAAATGCGCGGTTGTAAAATCCCTCGAAAGGCTTTTCAAACGCACAAATTCGTGATATGATGCAAACAGAATGACAACATCTTATCTGAGGAGGTAACCGAGATGAAGCGAATTGCAGCCTTTCTGGTGCTCTGCGTGATGCTCTTCGGGCTTGCGGCCGCGGAGGAGATCACCATCCCCGAGCTCGACCTGACCCGGATGGACATTCCGGACAACGAGGCCATGGACTTCCTGGCCGGGCTGGGGGTCGGCTGGAATCTGGGCAACACCTTTGACGCCTACGGGGTAACCTGGATGCCCAATGAACTGGACAGCGAGCGCGGATGGACGAGATACTTCACCACCCGGGAACTGATCCAGGCGGTGGCGGACGCGGGCTACGGGTTTATCCGGATGCCGGTGTCCTGGCATGACCATGTGGACGCGGATTTCAACATCTCCGAGCCCTGGCTGGACCGGGTGCAGGAGGTCGCGGATTGGGCCGTGGACGCCGGTCTGTACGTGATCATCAACACGCACCACGACGAGGGCTTCCAGTATTTCTACCCAGATTCCGAGCACTATGAGTCCTCCGCGAAGTTCCTCACCGCCATCTGGAGCCAGCTGGCGGAGCGCTTCGCCGACTATGACGAGCACATCATCCTGGAATCCCTGAACGAGCCGCGGCAGACCGGCAAGCCCCACGAGTGGAACCTGAACATGGCCAACCCGGATTGCGTGGACGCGGTGGACTGCATCAACCGCCTGAACCAGCTGTTTGTGGACACGGTGCGCGCTGCCGGCGGCAGGAACGCCGACCGCTATCTGCTGATCCCGGGCTATGCGGCCTCTCACAACAGCATTGATCCGTCCTTCTTCAAACTCCCCGAGGACACGGCGGACAACCGGATCATCGTGGCTGTGCACGCCTACACGCCCTATGACTTCGCGCTCAACGTCAACGGGCCGGCGACCTTCACCCAGCGGGACCGCACCAGCGTTGCCCAGGTGGTGACGACCATCTATGAGAACTACATTGTCAACGGCATTCCCGCCATCATCAGTGAGATGGGCGCGGTGGACAAGAACAATCTGCAGACCCGGGTCGAGTGGCTGGCCTATTATGTGGCGCTGGCCTCGTCCCGCGGGATCCCGGTGTGCTGGTGGGACAACGGCGCCTTCTCCGGCAACGGCGAGAAGTTCGGCCTCATCGACCGCGGAACGGCCGAGTGGAAGTTCCCGGTGATCCCGGAGACCATGATGAAATACAAGATGACGCCTGCTGAGGAGGGAGTTGCGCAATGATCAAGAAGCTGATCATTATCCTGCTGCTGATTGTCGTGGCCGTGCTGGCGCTTGTGATTGTGATGAAGGACAGGAACCATGCCGACGGCGCCTGGGTACTTGAGAATGTTGAGGGCGTGGATATTGCCGTTGTCAACAACATTATCCGGGGCTCCGCAACGCTGGAATTTGACAAAAATGACGGGAAAAAAGCCACGCTGACGGCGCTGAACATCCCGGTGGGTATGGAACACATCGCTGGGGAAAAGAAGCTGAAGGGCGACTTTGGCGCTTTCGGCAGGGCGCTTGCGGTGACGGGACTGAACCTGAACGGAGATTTCGCCACCTATGAGATCAGCGGCGATACGCTGAAGCTGAAGATCGGCGATGTCGTCATGAACTTCAAACAGCAAAAATGAACAAGGCATACGAAGAATGGAAAAAAGCCCGGCGGAACCGGATCGTCACGATGGTGCTGGGGGCGGTGCTGCTGGCTGCGCTGGCGGTGATGTTCGTCATCGGCCTGCAGGGCGGCAGTGCGCTGGAGGGCAACTGGTATCTGACCACCGTGGACGGAGAGCCGCTGGCCGACAACCGGCTGTACATCCAGCTTTCCTTCCGGAAGGACGGGCAGGGAACCCTCACCCGGCGCGTCCGGGGGGAGGACGCGGACGACACGGACGTCACCGCATTCACATGGCATGCGGACGGGGACAGCCTGAACCTCGGGGCAAGCTTGTTCTTCCCGGGCGACTTCCGCCTGATGCAGGGCGAGCCGCTCAAGTGGAACATCACGGGCGGAAGCCTGGAAATCTACACGGACGGCGCCAGCCAGGGCACCCTGATCTTTCTGCACGAATGACACGAAAAAAACACCGGGGAGGC
>CAMKAE010000168.1 GCA_946410395.1 uncultured Clostridia bacterium | reverse complement strand
TGAGGAGGGAAGCGCGATGATCCTGTATCCCGCCATCGACCTGATGGGCGGCCGGGCCGTGCGCCTGAGAAAGGGCGTGCGGACGGAGAAGACCGACTACGGCGACCCGGTTGAGATGGCCGCGAAGCTCCGGGCGGAGGGCGCGCAGTGGCTCCACCTCGTGGACCTGGACGCGGCCTTTGACGGCGCGACGGTCGCCCTGCCGCTGATCGCGGAGATCGTGCGGACCTTCAGCGGCCCCGTGGAGCTCGGGGGCGGCCTGCGCACCCGGGAAGACATCGCCCGGCGCATGGACGTGGGCGTCGCCCGCTGCATCATCGGCACCGCGGCCTTTGAGCACCCCGAGCTGGTGGAGGACGCCTGCAGGGCATGGCCGGGCGCCATCGCGGCGGGCATCGACGCGAAGGACGGCCGCGTGGCCCTGCGGGGCTGGGTGGAAACCGCCGACATGACCGCCGTGGACCTCGCCCTGCGGATGAAGGCCTGCGGCGTTGACACCGTGATCTACACCGACGTCAGCCGGGACGGCATGATGCAGGGGCCCAACATCGCGGCGACCGCCGCCCTGGTGCGGGCCACGGGCCTGCGCATCACCGGCTCCGGCGGGGTGTCTTCCCTGCAGGACCTGCGGAACCTGAAGGCCGCCGGGTGCGCCGGGGCCATCCTCGGCCGGGCAATGTATGAGAAAGCGTTTACGCTGGCGGAAGCGCTGGCATGCGTGAAGGAGGACTGTTGACCATGGATCTGAGCAAAGTCAAGTTTAACGAGCAGGGCCTGGTGCCCGCCATCGCCCAGGACGCGGCCACGGGCGAGGTGCTGATGATGGCCTGGATGAACGCGGAATCCCTGCGGCTGACCGAGGAGACCGGCTACGCGACCTATTTCAGCCGCAGCCGGCAGCAGCTGTGGAAGAAGGGCGAGACCTCCGGCCACGTTCAGCGGGTGCTGGGCATCAAGGCCGACTGCGACGGCGACACGCTGCTGCTGACGGTGGAGCAGACCGGGCCGGCCTGCCACACCGGTGCGCGCAGCTGCTTCTTCAACGACCTGATCCCCGCCGACGAGGACGAGCTGCCCGCCTCCTCCCACATCCTGGAAAAGGTCTATGCCGTGATCGAGGACCGCAAGGCCCACCCGCAGGAGGGCTCCTACACCAATTACCTGCTGGACAAGGGTGTGGAGAAGATCTGCAAGAAAGTCGGCGAGGAGGCCAGCGAGGCCATCATCGCCGCCATGAAGGGCGACAGGGAGGAAGTCACCTATGAGGCGGCGGACCTGATGTACCACCTGCTGGTACTGTGCTTTGACCGGGGCGTGACGCCGGCCGACATCTGGGCCGAGCTGCAGCGCCGCCGCTGAGAGAGGAGCACCATGCTGGATCCGAAAGCGCTCCGCGCCGTGATATTCGACATGGACGGCGTGATCTTCGACTCCGAGCGCGCCACCTTTGAGGAGTGGAAAGCCCTGGCGGCGCGCCGCGGCCTGCGGGACATCGAGATCCCTTACCGGCAGTGCATCGGGGTCAACGCCCGGCGCACAAAGGAGATCATGCTGGATTTCTACGGCCCGGACTTCCCCTATGACGCGTGCGCGGCGGAAACATCCCGCTCCTACCACGCCAAGTATGACGGCGGCCGCCTGCCCATGAAGCCCGGCGTCCGGGCGCTGCTGGAGGCGCTGAAGGCCCGGGGGCTGTTCGTGGCCCTGGCCTCCTCCACCCGCGCGGCGGTCGTGCGTCAGCAGCTGGCGGACGCCGGCCTGCTGTCCTTTTTCGACCGCGTCATCGGCGGGGACATGGTGCAGCGCAGCAAGCCCGCGCCGGACATCTTTCTGGCGGCGATCGCGGACACGGACATTCCGCCGGAGCGCTGCGCGGTGATTGAGGACTCCTACAACGGCATCCGCGCCGCCTCCGCCGCGTGCATGGCCCCGATCATGGTGCCGGACATGCTTCCCGCCGACGAGGAGATGCGCCGCCTCGCCGCCGCGATCCTGCCGGACCTGAACGCCGTCAACTCCATTCTATGCACTTGAATCCCAATTCTATTGTCGCAAGCAAGACAAGCAACGGTATGCGCCCGAAGGTCCAGGGCGATCGGAAAGTCCTGGTCGGGCTCCGCAAAGCCCGAAATTTTCTTCCCTGTGCCGGTCAAATCCCTACAATTCCTCCTTTGCCGATAAGATTGTCATCATTTCTTCACCGAAAACAGTTGCAAAAAAGCGTTGAATCGTTTACAATGACTGTGTGCGGAGAAACCGCGAATGTGAAGGAGGAGATTCCAATGGCTGTGAAAGTTGCTATCAATGGTTTCGGACGTATTGGCCGTCTGGCCTTCCGGCAGATGTTCGGCGCTCCGGGCTACGAAGTGGTCGCCATCAACGACCTGACCAGCCCCGCCATGCTGGCCCACCTGCTGAAGTATGACACCGCCCAGAAGGGTTACTGCGGCGTCATCGGCGAGAACAAGCACACCGTCGAAGCCACTGATAATTCCATCATCGTGGACGGCAAGGAAATCACCATCTACGCCATCAAGGACGCCAAGGAGTGCCCCTGGGGCGAGCTGGGTGTGGACGTGGTGCTGGAGTGCACCGGCTTCTACACCAGCAAGGAAAAGAGCCAGGCCCACATCGACGCCGGCGCCAAGAAGGTTGTCATCTCCGCGCCCGCCGGCAATGACCTGCCCACCATCGTCTACAACGTGAACAACGAAGTGCTCAAGGCCAGCGACACCATCATCTCCGCTGCGTCCTGCACCACCAACTGCCTGGCGCCCATGGCCAAGGCCCTGAACGACGCTTTCCCGATCGTCAGCGGCATCATGACCACCGTGCACGCCTACACCGGCGATCAGATGATCCTGGACGGCCCGCACCGCAAGGGTGACCTGCAGCGTGCCCGCGCCGGCGCCGCCAACATCGTGCCCAACTCCACCGGCGCCGCCAAGGCCATCGGCCTGGTCATTCCGGAACTCAACGGCAAGCTGATCGGCTCCGCCCAGCGCGTGCCCGTGCCCACCGGCTCCACCACGATCCTCGTGGCCGTCGTCAAGGGCAAGGACGTGACCAAGGACGCCATCAACGCCGCCATGAAGGCGCAGTCCTCCGAGTCCTTCGGCTACACCACCGAGAAGCTGGTCTCCAGCGACATCATCGGCATGACCTACGGCTCCCTGTTCGACGCCAACCAGACCATGGTCAGCAAGATCGACGACGACACCTATCAGGTGCAGGTCGTGTCCTGGTATGACAACGAGAACAGCTACACCTCGCAGATGGTGAGAACCATTAAGTACTTCGCGGAGCTGAAGTAAGGCACAGTGCGGGTTTGCGGGATTTCACCCGAAGCCCTAAATGCGAGTTGGTAGGCATTTCGTTGTAGTACCACCGTAGGCTTACCAAAGTCGCAAGTGTCAAGGTACGATAACTGTTCGCCCCACTTTCCAAGCAGAAATGTGAAGGAAAGTGGGGTTTTTCTATGCGTTGGGAAGAAGGCATTCAGGAGTTCGGATTTGACTGTAAGGTGAGGAAACTCTCCCCCAAGACGATTGAGAACTACTCAAAGCAACTCCGCTATTTTCAGCGGTATCTTCAAAGCGAGTTTGAACTCGTTGAGGTTGAGCAAGTAAAGGCATACCATATCAAGCAGTTCCTCGCATGGATGGATGACAAGGGTAGACAGCCAAGATATGTCAATGACTTGCTGAAAGTGTTCAAAACCTTCTTCAACTATATGGTGAAGGAAAACCATATGCAAGAGTCGCCAGCGGCAAAAGTGAAGAATATGAAGCAGCCAAAGACGAAAATCATAACATTCACCGAAAACGAAATCCGAAAAACCCTGAACTTCTACTCTGGTAGAACATATCTGGAAATCCGTAACAGAACCATGTTGGCTATGTTCTTCGACACAGGAATGCGGGTTTCGGAGGTCATCGATCTGAAGTGGGGACAAATCAGAGAGGAATACATCCTTGTTCACGGCAAAGGTGCTAAAGAGCGCGTAGTACCTGTTTCGCCATATTTGGCAAAAGCACTGATGCAATATCACCAAACCAAAGACAGCTATTTTGATGGGAAACTGCCTGAAAACTATGCATTCGTTTCACAGACTGGGAAAAGACTGACAACCGAGGCCATTGCAAAAGTACTGAAACATGCGGCAGCAGCCGTTGGCGTGAATCCGCATGTAAGGGTTTCACCGCATACTTGCCGCCACACGTTTGCACATTTACAGTTAAAAAATGGGATTGATCTATATACCCTTTCGAGGCTAATGGGACACGAGAGTGTTGCCATCACACAGCGGTATTTGGATGGGATTAAGGATGATGAGGTGCTTGCTAAGGCACAAAAAGCGGGCGTACTTACCAATCTCTAAATACAGCTTCACAATAATATTCAGCAACCTCTGGTCAATCAAAAGCAACTTCTGGGTAAGAACATACAACTTTAGGGCAAGGAAGGCTAGTCCAGCCATTCTCTTGCCCCTTCTTTTGTTGTTAATACAAGGACATAAAAAGATGCGCGTGATAGGCTGTATCCTTGTGGGATTCTTGGGGGAGCAGTCCACAACCCATCACGCTTCCAAGAGTGCCCCTCTCTCTCCTGGCATCACAATTATAGCGCAAAAGGCAAAATGACACAAGGATATTTCAATTCATAAAGATTCTTGTCTCCAAATCGTTGAGTCCGTTTAATTGTACACCTCCAGAGTTAGAATATAGATACAAGGTGAGGGAAGAAACCGAAACCTTGAAAGAAAAGAGGGTTTGCGGATACACCATCAAGCCGCAGAAAGGGTTGGAACTATGAATAAGTGGGTCATGATTGAATGCGCTGGTTACTCTCTGGAGACTGAAATCGATTCTGTCTATCTCGAATCCCCCGATTGGTCTGGTGACGAAATGGCTTGGCTTGATGAAATCGAGGACTACTGGGAAACCACAGTCGGACTTAACAAATGGCGTAAGGGAAAGTAAAGACCAGAAAATTGGACACACGTCTTGATAAAATGTAATCACAGGATGAGGAAAGGGCCCCCCTCCACCTGAACCAGA
>CAMKAE010000167.1 GCA_946410395.1 uncultured Clostridia bacterium | reverse complement strand
AGAAAGGAAATGAAAAAATGTCTGTGAACAACTTCATCCCGGAGACCTGGAGCGCGCGCCTGCTGGAGAGCCTGCACAAGCAGCTGGTCTTCGGCGCGCTGTGCAACCGCAACTATGAGGGCGAGATCCGCCAGTACGGCGACACGGTGCACATCAACAGC
The DNA here is from genome assembly GCA_946410395.1 of uncultured Clostridia bacterium. Taxonomy (GTDB): domain Bacteria; phylum Bacillota; class Clostridia; order Christensenellales; family Aristaeellaceae; genus RUG11272. The sequence goes on along the minus strand of CAMKAE010000167.1, from coordinate 4,906 downwards.
CTGTCGGACATCAGCGTGAAGACCTACACCCCGAACACGGACATCGACGACCCGGAGCAGCTCTCCGGGACGGACCGCACCCTGGTGATCGACCACGGCGCGTACTGCAACTTCTACCTGAACGACGTGGACCGGGCTCAGGCCAGGCCGGACCTGCTCGAGGCGGCGATGCGCGGCGCGGCCCGGCGCCTGGCGGAGGACACCGAGGCCTATGTGCTGTCGGTGATCATCGAGCAGGCCGGCATCACCGGCACCATTGCCGCGGGGGCCGACATGTACGAGAGCCTCATCGCCATCAAGACGGCGCTGGATCAGAACAACGTGCCCCGCACGGGCCGGAAACTGGTGGTGCCGCCCACGGTGGAGGCGGAGCTGCTCAAGGACAGCCGCTTTCTGACCGCCGGGGGCAGCATCGCCGAGCATGCTCTGGCCGACGGCGCGGTGGCCCGGGCGGCGGGCTTCGACATCTACATCAGCAACGATCTGAACGGGCAGCTGGTGGCCCTGACCGAGGACGGCGTCACCCTGGCCCAGCAGATCACGAAGATGGAGGCCTATCGCCGGGAGAAGGGCTTCGACGACGGGGTCAAGGCCCTGAGCCTGTGCGGCGCGAAGGTGGTGCTGCCGGACTGCGTGGCCGTGTACACCATGGCGTAAAGGAGGGAAACCATGGCGGTGACGGTGGCGGATGTGATGCGGGAGGTCCGGAATACCTTTCCGGGTCCCTGCATGACGGATGCGTGGCGCATCACGGACGGCAGTCTGACGCCCTCGGCGCTGCTGCTGCCCGGGGACTGGATCGCCATCCGGGGCTCCATGCTCAACGACGGCATCTGGCAGCTGCAGGACGGGGTCACCCTGCCCGGCGCCAGGGACGAAGCCTTCCGGGGCGAAGTGTGGCTGTTGCAGCCCCCGGCGGAATTCCTGGCGCTGTGCGCGGAGATCGCGGACTGGGCGGCGCGGAACCGGCCGGACGCGGTAAAGAGCGAGCGCTTCGGGGACTACGGCTGCACCCGGGCGCTGGACCGCAACGGCCTGCCGGTGGACTGGCGGGACGTGTTCCGGGCGCGGCTGATCCCGTATCGGCGGATGTTCGGGGAGGTGGGCCTGTCGTGCTGAGCGACTACCTGGAGGCCTTCACGCTGCTGGAGCGCCTGGAGGAGCCTGACGGCCTGGGCGGGCAGCGGGTGCGCTGGGGAGAGGGGGAGACCCTCTCCCTGGCCCTGGCCCCGCTGCCCCCGGCGCGGGACACGGAGGGCGGACGGCCCGCAGGCCTGCGGCTGGCGCACTTGCTGGGCCCTGTCCTGCTGGAGACCGGGGACAGGCTGCGCCGGGAGGCCGACGGCACCCTGTGGCGGGTGGAGGCCGGCAGCGGCGCGTACCGCACCCCGGCTACCGCCTGGCAGACCTGGTGGCAGGCGGAAGCGGAGGAGGTGAGGGCATGACCGCGCTGCAGCGGGCCCTGACAGGTTTCTTTGCCCGGCTGGGCCTGCCGGTGTACCTGGCGGACTGGGTGCCGGCCGGCGCGGACTGCCCGTACCTGACCCTGACGCTGGAGAACGCGGGCGGCGCGCAGGGCCGGGTCACGGTCCGCAGCTGGCACCGGGCGGCGGGGGAGGCCAACGCGGCCCGCGCCGTGGTGCTGGATGCCCTGGCGGCGGCGGTGCCCGTCGGCGGCGTGTGCCTGCCGCTGCCTGCGGGCTGTGCGGTGCTGCGCCGCGCGGCCGCAGGGTTCCAAAGCCTGCGGGACGGTCCGGGCGCCGGCGGCCCGGTCTCGGGTGAGACGTGCTTTGACCTGACGGTGTACGGCCTGTAAAGGAGGGAGACATGGAAAAACTGCTGAGCAGCGAAGCGCCGCAGAGCTGGCAGCGGCTGCTGCTGGGCGCGGGCGTGCTGCTGGAGGGCTTCTGCCCGGAGCGCTGCCCGGACGGCCATGCCCTGCGCGAAGCCCTGGCGGCGGCCATGGCGGACGACGAAAAGCGGCTGGGCCGCACGGCGGGCGAGACCGGCTTCCGGGTAGAACCGGAGCGGGCGCAGATCCGCCGGGACACGCCCCGCTGGGCCGCGGAGGGCGAGGAAGCCATGACCCGGCTGCGGGTGAGCCTGACCGGCACGCTGACGGAGGTGACGCCGGCCAACCTGCAGCGGCTCTTCCCGTGGGCACGCTTCGGCGCGGCGGGTGTTGTGAGCCTTCGGTCCGGCGGGACCCCTCGGGCGATCCGTGACCTGTGCTGGGCCGGGAGCCTCTCCGGCGGCGGCCTGCTGGTGATCCGCCTGCAGAACGCCATCAACACGGCCGGCCTGATCCTGACGGTCGGGAAAAGCGGGGAAGGCCTGCTGCCCTTCGTCTTTACGGCCCACTCGGACCGGACAGCGCTGGGGCCGGAGGGCGTGCCCTTTGACATCTGGCTGGCGGAAAGCGAGGAGAACGAAGCATGAACGAAAGAGAAAACCCCGACGTGCGGGAGGAGACAGACCGCGGGCAGGCCGCGCCGCTGTCGGACCCCCGGGAGCTGGCGGAAGCCCTGGCCGAGCTGGCCCGGCTGCAGCGCCTGGGGAACGGCCTGCGCTGAGGCCTGACGCGAGATGAGAGGAAACATGAGCGAAGAGATGACTTACCCCTGGTTTGTCTGGAAGGGGACAGACAGCCGCGCCAAGGGCGTGGCCCTGGCGGCGTATCCGGCGCGGCAGATCCCGGCACCGCGCAGGGAGCGGGTGCGGATCCCCGGGCGCAGCGGGAGCCTGACCCTGGCAAGCTCTGAGGCCTACGACCCGTACCGGCTGACGCTGGAGATCCTGGTGCAGCCGGAATGGCCGGCGCAGGAGGCCGTGGCCTGGCTGCGGGGCCGAGGAACGCTGATCCTGGGCGATGCGGCGGACCGGCGGATGGAGGCGGAGATCACCGGCGGGCTCAGCCTGCGGACCCTGCCGGGCGGCTGGCACGCCGGCACCCTCGCCTTCAACGTCCAGCCGCTCAAGGGCCAGTTCCCGCCGGAGCCGCCGATTGAGACCGCGCTCTTCTACAATCTCTACAACCCCGGCGACGTCGCCGCGCGCCCGCGCTACACGGTCTACGGCTCCGGCCTGCTGCTGCTCTCCGTGGGCTACCGGCCCAGCATCCAGGAAGACTGGGGCTCCCAGATCACCGTGGACCTGAGCGAGACCAACTACACCGGCGCGGTGGTGGACACCGATTCCATGATGGTCACCGACCCCGACGGCGTCGAGAACCTCAACCACCTTTCAACCGTCTACTTCCACGGACCCGAGGGGCTCTGGGTCCCGCCCGGCGAGTGCTATATCTCCTGGAACGTGGAGACCGTCACCAGCATCAAGATCGAGCCGCGCTGGAGGTGGATCTGATGGTTGTGGTCTACGATCCGTTCGAGCTCGACTATGTGTCCCTGGGTCTGGCCGTGCTGCACCCTTCGTCCTGCGTAGTCACCGAGGAAGCCGGCGGCGACTATTCGCTGAAGCTGGTTCACCCGCTCAGCGCGTCCGGGGAGTGGGCCTACATCCAGCCCTTCACGCAGCTCAAGGTCCCGGTTCCGCTGTGCGTCACGCCCTTCGTCTCCGCCGAGGACAGCACGATCCTCACCGTCGGCGTCGAGGTCTGGCAGGCGAACGGCAGCTGCTACCTCTACAGCGCGACCTCCGCGGCCCTCTGGCCCGCCTGGCAGTCCGGCCGACACTACTCCGTCGGCGACAAGGTCTCCCACGGCGGCACCAACTACAAGTGCACCACGTCCCACGGCGGTGTATCCACCTGGAACCCGAACTTCTGGAGCTCAGTCAGCATGGACCCGCCGAAAAAGAAAAGCCTCACCGCCGGCACGCAGATCTACGTCACCGAAAAGAAAGGCAACTGGCTCACCGCCGTCATGATGGACGGCACGAAGGGCTATTGCCGCCTGTCCGACTTCACCTACCTCTACACCCTCGACGAAGAGGCCGTGATCGATCACGACATCGAGTCCCGGCAGATCACCGAGCAGGTCTTCCGGGTCATGGACGTGACCATCAACAGCGCCCAGGGCACGCTCACCGCCAACGCGAAGCACATCTCCTACGACTACGCCATGCAGCTGGTGGGCAACCTCACCCTGGCCGACACGCCCCTGGCCGAATCCGTCGCGGCCCTGCGCGCGGCCTTCCTGCCAGACGGTGTGTCCAGCACCCCGAACATCTACTGCCAGAACACCGGCGCGGTGATCTCCGGGGCCTACACCCGCAAGACGCTCTCCAACTGCCTGCTGGATCCCGACTCCGGCCTTGTCGCTCAGGGCAAGGCGATGCTGATCCGCGACAACCGCGAGTTCTTCCTGCTGAAAAACACCGCGCCCAACCGCGGCTTCTCCCTGACCTACGGCGTCAACCTCAAGGGTGTGACCTGGAAGCGCGACTTCTCCCGCATCGTCACCCGCGTGATCCCCATCGCGAAGGCCAGCAACGGCGACGAGTACCTGCTCCCGGATCCCTACGTCGATTCCGATGACCTTCCCAAGTACCCGATCATCATGTACAAGGCGCTCACCGTGGACGCCCAGATTGGCAAGGACGGCGCCACCGAGCAGAGCGTCCAGGACAAGATGGTGGCGGAAGCGGAGAAGGTCTTCACCGAAGACAAGGAAGACCAGCCGCTCACCACGCTCAACGTGGATTTCGTCATGCTGGGCGACACCGAGGAATACGCCCGCTACAAGGCCCTGGAGCGCCTGAGCCTCTATGACACGGTGGAGATCTTCCACCCGGACCTGGGCCTGTCCACTGCCGTGCAGGTCAAGGGCTACGAGTGGGACGCCCTGGCCCAGCGCTACACCAAGATCACCCTGGGCGACGTGTTCGACCGCGCCCGCCACACCGTCACCGGCTACGACCTCTCCGACGGCTGCATCAGCTACCGCAA